>NZ_JBFLUG010000220.1:0-7966 GCF_041008525.1 Parafrankia sp. FMc2
AGACCCACCACCCGGCCCAGACCCCACACCTGCGCCTGCAACGGATCCACCGCACCATCGGAACGACCCGTCGACACCGCACCCGACGTCACCAACCACACCGGCGCCGCGATCTCGGCATCACCCAACGCCTGCACCACCGCCAGACTCTCCGTCAGCGGTGCCGTTCCGAACGCGGCCAGCGACAGCACGCCCGCCACCGGTCCGCTCGCCGCGGCCGATCGCAACCGCTCTGCCAGGGCCAGGCGCTCTCCGTCCGGGATGACCTCCACCGAGGCACCGGCGCCGGTGAGGAGCTCGGTGAGGCCGCGGGTGTCGTCCCCGACGAGCAGCCAGGTACCGGACAGCACGGTGCTTCCGGGGTCGCCTGCCGGCTTCCAGGTCACCCGGTAGCGCAGGCCGTCCGCCTGGCTGCGGGCCCGGCCGCGGGCCCGCCAGGACGCCAGGACGGGCAGCACGCCCTCGAGCGAGGCCGCCTCGACGCCGAGCTGCTCGGCCAGCGCGGGCAGGTCAGAGCGGTCGACCGAGTCCCAGAAGCCGGCTTCGGCCTGATCCGCGACCCGCTCGGGAGCCGGCAGCTCCGCCGGGGCCTGCGGCCAGTAGGTGCGGTGCGCGAAGGCGTAGGTCGGCAGGTTCTCCGCCGGCCGGACGCCGGTCCCGTCGACCAGGGCGGCCCAGTCGACGGCGACGCCGTGGACGTGCAGCTGCGCCAGAGCGGTCAGGGCCGTGGACGTCTCGTCACGGTCGCGGCGCAGCAGCGGAACGAACACGCTGCCCTCGGCGTCCGGCAGCACCTGCGCGGCCATCGCCGTGAGCACCCCGTCGGGGCCGGCCTCGACGAACCGCGTCACCCCGGTGGCGGCCAGCGTCGCGACGGCGTCGGCGAACCGCACCGGCTCGCGGACCTGCCGCACCCAGTACTGCGGATCCGTCCACTCGCCCGCCCCGACCAGCTGGCCGGTCACGCTCGACACGACCGGCAGCGTCGGCTCGTGGAACGTCAGCCCGCGCACGACAGCACCGAACTCGGCCAGCATCGGCTCCATCAGCGCCGAGTGGAAGGCGTGACTCGTCCGCAGCCGGGTCGACCTCCATCCGCGTACGGTCGCCAACGCAGCGGCGGCGTTGATCGCCTCGGCCGGGCCCGCGAGGACGATGGCGGTCGGGCCGTTGACCGCGGCCAGGTCCACCGCGATGCCGGCCTCCGCGAGCGCCTCGAGGGCGTCGGCCTCGGTGGCCTGCACCGCGAGCATCGCCCCGCCGGCGGGCAGCGCCTGCATCAGACGACCCCGCGCCGCCACCAGCACCGCGGCATCCGCCAGATCCAGAACCCCGGCCGTGTGCGCCGCCGCGATCTCACCGATCGAGTGACCGACGACCACGTCCGGCGTGACGCCCCAGTGCCGCAGGAGTGCGGTGAGGGCGACCTCGACGGCGAACAGCGCGGGCTGCGCGTATCCGGTCTGGTCCAGGAGCTCGGCGTCGCCGTCGATCAGGTCCCGCAGCGGCCGGTCCAGGTGGGCGTCCAGGTGCGCGCAGACCGCGTCGAAGGCATCCGCGAACACCGGGAAGGTGTCGTACAGCGCCCGGCCCATGCCGACCCGCTGCGCACCCTGACCGGTGAACACCACCGCGACCCGGCCGGGCCCGGCGACCGCCCGGACCAGGTTCGGGGCGGAGCCGCCCTGACTCAGGGCCTCCGCCGCACCGACCAGGTCGTCGCGGTCGGTCACGATCAGCGCCGCCCGGTGCGCGAGTGCCGAACGCCGGAGGCTGGCCGCGGCGAGGCCGGGCAGGTCGATCTCGGCGTTGCTCCGGGCCAGCTGGAGCAGGCGCTCGGCCTGGTTACGCAACGCGGTCTCGTCCAGCGCGGCGAGCAGGACCGGCACCGCCGGCAGACCTGAGGAAAGGCCCGCGGGGAGGGCGGTGCCCGCAGGGGCGATCTCCCCGGGCTCGGCCACCAGGGCGGCCGGCGTCGCGACCACCGCCTCGTCCGCCTGCTCGTCCCCCGGCGCACCCAGCGGCTGGTCCAGCGGCTCGTCCAGGGGCGGCTGTTCGATGATCACGTGGGCGTTGGTGCCGCTGAAGCCGAACGAGGAGACACCCGCCCGACGGGGCCGGCCGGGCGCGTCCCAGGGCCGGGGCTCGGTGAGCAGCTCGATCGCGCCGACCGACCAGTCCACGTGCGGCGACGGTGCGTCGACGTGCAGGGTCGCGGGCATCGTGCCGTGCCCCATCGCCAGGACCATCTTCATGATCCCGGCGACACCGGCGGCGGCCTGGGTGTGACCGATGTTCGACTTCACCGACCCGAGCCACAGCGGCTGGCCGGCGGGCCGGTCCTGCCCGTAGGTCGCCAGCAGTGCGTCGGCCTCGATCGGGTCTCCCAGCCGGGTGCCGGTGCCGTGCGCCTCGACCGCGTCGACGTCGGCGGCCGACAGGCCGGCGCTGGCCAGCGCCTGGCGGATCACCCGCTGCTGGGACCGCCCGTTCGGGGCAGTCAGCCCGTTGCTCGCACCGTCCTGGTTCACCGCCGAGCCCCGGACCACGGCGAGGACCCGCCGGCCGTCCCGGCGGGCGTCCGACAGGCGCTGCACCAGCAGCACACCGGCACCCTCGCCCCAGGCGGTCCCGTCCGCACCGGCGGCGAACGACTTGCACCGGCCGTCCACGGACAGGCCCCGCTGGCGGGAGAACTCGACGAACGTCCCCGGCGTCGACATGATCGTCACGCCGCCGACCAGGGCCATCTCGCACTCGCCGGCCCGCAGTGCCTGCGCCGCCAGGTGCAGCGCGACCAGCGACGACGAGCACGCCGTGTCCACGGTGACCGCCGGCCCCTCCAGGCCGAACGTGTAGGCCAGCCGGCCCGACATCACGCTCGCCGCGTTGCCGGTGCCGACGTGCCCCTCGGCGGCCGCGTTGTCGTCGAGCAGCGCGATGTAGTCCTGCAGGCTAGTACCGGCGAAGACGCCGATCTGCGCGCCGCGCAGCGACATCGGGTCGATCCCGGCCCGCTCGAACGCCTCCCAGGACGTCTCCAGCAGCAGCCGCTGCTGCGGGTCCATCGCCAGCGCCTCGCGCGGGCTGATCCCGAACAGCGCGGCGTCGAACTCGCCCGCGTCGTAGAGGAACCCGCCCTCCCGCGAGTAGGACGTCCCGGGATGGTCCGGATCGGGGTGGTACAGGGTCTCCAGGTCCCAGCCGCGGTTCGTCGGGAACTCCCCGATCGCGTCACCGCCCGAACGGACCAGATCCCACAGGCTCTCCGGGGAGTCCACCCCGCCCGGGAAGCGGCAGGCCATCCCGACGATCACGACCGGGTCGTCGGCGACACCGGCCGCCGTCAGGAGGCCCGCTCCCGCGCCGGCCCCGGCCGGCCGGACCGGCGCCGACCCGTCAGGGGCACCCGCCGTCAGGCGTTCCAGCAGCCAGGCGGCCATCGCGTCGGCGTTCGGGTAGTCGAAGACGACGGTGGTCGGCAGCGACAGCCCGGTGACCGCGAGGAGCCTGTTGCGCAGCTCCACCGCCATCAGCGAGTCGAAACCGAGGTCCCGGAACGGCCGGGCCGCGTCCACCTCGTGCTCGGACGCATGGCCGAGCACCGCGGCGATCTGCCGGCACACCTCGGCCGTCATCACCCGGCGGCGGTCAGCCGCGGGAAGGGCCACCAGGCGCGCGGCGAGGGCGGGCCGGGAGTCCGCGGCGGCCAGGACGCCGGCACCGTGGGCCGGCTGGCTCGCACGGACGGCGGGCAGGTCCGCGAGCAGCGGAGACGGCCGGCTCCCGGTGAACTCGGCGGCGAACCGCTCCCAGTGGACGTCCGCGACCACCACCGCGGCATGGCCGGCGCCGCCGGCCTCGGTGCTCCCCGCGCCGGTGCTCCCCGCGCCGACAGCACGGGCAAGGGCAGCAAGCGCCAGCTCCGGGCTCATCAGGGACATGCCGCTGCGGCGGAGCGGCAGCGGCGCGGCCGTGTCCGCGATCATCCCGGCATCCGCCCAGGGACCCCAGGCGATCGACGTCGCCGGCAGGCCGTGGGAGCGCCGGTACTCGGCCAGGGCGTCGAGGTAGGCGTTCGCCGCCGCGTAGTTCGCCTGGCCCGGAGCGCCGATCGTGCCCGACGTCGAGGCGAACAGCACGAACGCGTCGAGGGGGCGGTCTTCGGTCAGCTCGTGCAGATGCCGGGCGGCAGTCGCCTTGGCGGCCAGCACACCCGACAGCCGGTCCGGGGTGAGCCCGTCGACGATGCCGTCGTCGAGCGTCCCGGCCGCGTGCACGACCGACAGGACGGGCTCGTCCGCGAGCGAGGCGAGCAGACCGGCGACGTCCGACCGCACCGCGACATCGCAGGCCCGGACGGTGACCCGGACCCCGGTCGCGGTGAGCTCCTCGGCCAGCGCGCCGGCCCCGTCGGCGGCCGGGCCGCTGCGGCTGGCGAGAACCACGTGCTCGGCGCCGTTCTCCGCGGCCCAGCGGGCGATCAGACGTCCCAGGCCACCGGTGCCGCCGGTGATCACCACGGTTCCCCGCGGCTGCCACGGAACGGTCGAGGCAGCGCTGACCGGCGCCGACGCGAGCCGGCGTGCCATGATCCCGTTCGCCCGCACCGCGACCTGATCCTCACCACTGGTGAACGCGGCGACGACCCGGTCCCCGGCACGCCGGTCCAGCGTCTCCGGCAGGTCGAGCAGGCCGCCCCAGCGGTCCGGGTGCTCCAGTGCGACGACCCGTCCGAAGCCCCACAGCTGCGCCTGCGCGGGACGGGTGAGCCGGTCGGTGCGTCCCGTGGACACCGCGCCGCGGGTCAGCACCCACAGCGGCGCGGTGATCCCCGCGTCGCCGAGGGCCTGCACCACCGCCAGTTCCTCGGCGAGCGGCGCCCCGCTCAGCCCCGCCGTCCGGTCACCGGCCTCCTCGCCGACCACCTCGTCCGCCGCGTCGTCGACCGTCTCGTCCACCGTGTCACCGACGGCTTCGTCGCCCGTGGCGAGGAAGAGCACGCCGCCGACCGGGCCGTCGGCCGAACCGTCGACGAGCGCGTGGAGACGGCCGGCCAGTGCCTCCCGGTCGTCACCCGGCTCGGGGAGGGTGACAACCTGCGCCCCGTGACGGGTCAGCAGCTCGACGAGCCGACCGGCCCACGCACCGGACCCGCCGCCGACCAGCAGCCAGCGACCGGCCAGCGGCGCCGGCTCCGCCTCGGTGACCGGCTTCCAGACGACCCGGTACCGCCAGCTGTCGGCGGTGGTGGCCAGCCGGCGCCGGGCCCGCCAGGACGCGAGCGCGGGCAGGACGTGTTCCAGCGGCTGGGCGTCCACGCCGAGCTGGGCGGCCAGCCCCGGCAGGTCCGCCCGCTCGACGGTCCTCCAGAAGTCGGACTCGTCGCCCGCCCCTGTCAGCTCCGGCTCGTCGTCGGAGAACTCGGGCCAGTAACGCCGGCGCTGGAAGGCGTAGGTCGGCAGGTTCTCCGCCGGTGTCGCCCCGGTGCCGTCGAACAGGGCCGCCCAGTCGACGGTGACGCCGTGGACGTGCAGCCGGGCAAGTGCTGTGACCGCTGTGGACGTCTCGTCGCGGTCGCGGCGTAGCAGCGGGACGAACACACTGCCCTCGGCGTCGGGCAGGACCTGCTGGGCCATCGCGGTCAGCACACCGTCGGGGCCGGCCTCGACGAACCGGGTCACCCCGTTCTCAGCAAGCGTCGCGACCGCGTCGGCGAACCGGACCGGCTCCCGGACCTGCCGCACCCAGTACTGCGGGTCGGACCACTCCTCGGCCTCCACCAACCGCCCGGTCACCGTCGACACCACCGGCAGCGTCGGCTCGCGGAACGTCAGCCCACGGACCACCGCGGCGAACTCGGCCAGCATCGGCTCCATCAACGCCGAGTGGAACGCATGGCTGGTCCGCAGCCGGGACGACCTCCACCCACGTGCGGCCGCCAGCTCTGCGGCCGCGTCGATCGCGTCCTCCGGCCCGGAGAGAACCACGGCGGTCGGACCGTTCACCGCGGCCAGATCCACCGCGACACCGGCCTCCGCCAGCGCGGCGAGGATCTCGGCCTCGCCCGCCTGCACCGCCAGCATCGCCCCACCGGCGGGCAGCGCCTGCATCAGACGACCCCGCGCCGCCACCAGCACCGCGGCGTCCGCCAGATCCAACACCCCGGCCGCATGCGCGGCGGCGATCTCACCGATCGAATGGCCGACCAGGATGTCCGGGGTCACACCCCAGTGGCCCAGCAGCGCGGTGAGCGCGACCTCGACCGCGAACAACGCCGGCTGCGCATAGCCGGTCTGGTCCAACAGCTCCGCGTCATCGTTGATCAGTGCGCGGATCGGCCGATCCAGATGGATGTCGAGGTGGGCGCAGACGGCGTCGAAGGCATCCGCGAACACCGGGAACGTCTCGTACAGCGCCCGGCCCATCCCGATCCGCTGTGCGCCCTGCCCGGTGAACACCACCGCCAGGCGGCCCTCACCCACCACACCCCGCACCACGTTCGGCACGGACACCTCGCCTCGCAGCGCCTCCAGCCCAGCGCGCAGATCATCGGTACCCGCAGCCAGAACCACCGCGCGATGTGCGAGTGAGGCCCGCCGGACCGTCGCGGCCGCGAGTTCGAGAACGTCACCTTCGGCCTGCTGGAAACGACCTGCCTGCGCCCGCAGCGCCGCTTCGTCCCGGCCCGAGACCAGCAGCGGGACGACCGGCAGACCGGCCGCGTTCACCGGACCGGCCGCGGGCTCCCCCGAGAGCTGTTCGAGGTCGGGGGCCTGCTCGAGGATGATGTGCGCGTTGGTCCCACTCACCCCGAACGAGGACACACCCGCCCGACGCGGACGGCCGCTGTCCTCCCACGGACGGGACTCGGTCAGCAGCTCGATCGCCCCGGCCGCCCAGTCGACATGCGGCGACGGCGCATCCACATGCAACGTCGCCGGCAGCGTGCCGTGGCTCATCGCGAGGATCATCTTGATGATCCCCGCGACACCCGCCGCCGCCTGCGTGTGACCGATGTTCGACTTGATCGAACCGAGCCACAACGGGTTCTCCGCCGGGCGGTCCTGACCGTAGGTAGCGAGCAGCGCCTGCGCCTCGATCGGATCACCCAGCGTCGTACCCGTACCGTGCGCCTCCACCACGTCCACATCCGACGGCGACAGGCCCGCGCTGGCCAGCGCCTGGCGGATCACCCGCTGCTGCGACGGACCATTCGGCGCCGTCAACCCATTGCTCGCACCATCCTGATTCACCGCGGAACCGCGCACCACCGCCAGCACCCTGCGACCCGCGCGGCGGGCGTCGGACAGGCGCTGGACCAGCAGGACACCGGCGCCCTCACCCCACGCCGTCCCGTCCGCACCCGCCGCGAACGACTTGCACCGCCCATCCGGCGACAGACCCCGCTGACGGGAGAACTCCACGAAGGTTCCGGGTGTCGACATGACGGTGACACCGCCGACCAGCGCCATCTCACACTCACCGGCACGCAGTGCCTGCGCGGCCAGATGCAACGCCACCAGAGAGGAGGAACACGCCGTGTCGACAGTGACCGCTGGGCCTTCCAGACCGAAGGTGTACGACACCCGACCCGACATCACACTCGCCGCGTTACCCGTCCCGACATGCCCCTCCGCCGCCGCCCGATCATCAAGCAGCGCAATGTAGTCCTGCCCGTTCGTCCCCGCGAACACCCCGACCCGCGCACCCCGCAACCCCGTCGGATCAATCCCCGCCCGCTCGAACACCTCCCACGACGTCTCCAACAAAAGCCGCTGCTGCGGATCCATCGCCAACGCCTCACGCGGACTGATACCAAACAACCCCGCGTCAAACTCGGCCGCGTCATACACAAACCCACCCGCACGCGCATACGACGTCCCCACCACCCCAGGATCCGGGTTGTACAGGGAATCCAGATCCCACCCACGATCCGCCGGGAACACACCCATCGCATCCCCAC
>NZ_JBFLUG010000221.1:0-7963 GCF_041008525.1 Parafrankia sp. FMc2
GATAGGTCATCAACGGGGGATAGCATGAGTTCGTTGTGGGGTGGGGGTCGGTGGTGATAGGGGAGAGGTGGCCGGGGGCGAGGGCGGTGCCGGTCGTGTCGCGGACCGCAGATGGTCGGTCACCCGCCGCCGGCTGCGGGCCGGGGAGAGTCGGGTGAGGAAGGCGGCCGCGCTGGCCGGGTGGACCGCCGCGATGCCGTCGGCACTGCCGCCACTGCCACCGACCAGGCCGGGCAGGCCGTTCGCGTACCCCTCGCCGACCGCCCGGAACTTCCATCCCGTCGGGTGCCGGTACAGCTCGCCGAAGACGAGCGCTGTCTCGACGCCGGTCTCCGCCTCGAAGGTGTAGCTGACGATCTCCCGGCCGTCTCTGTCGTCGCAGACCTGGATGAATCCGTGGGGGGCGGCCCGGAAGGTCTGGTTACGGCCGGTGAGATCGTAGATCGCCGCGGCGAACTGCAGTCGGGCGACGTCCGTCGGCACCGCGGGGAGCGCGACGGTGATCTGTTCGGTGTCCCCGTCCGTCCGGTGGGGTGCGCGCGGCGCGCCGATCCGTTCGGTCGGGTTGGGCACCTGGTCGGTGAGCAGGAGCCGCGGGGCCTTCTCGTCGGTGTCGACAAGCACGACGACGGCGTCGGCCTCGGGCACCGGGCCGGTTCCCGTCCCGGCCCCGGCCCCGGCCCCGGTCCCGGTCGTCCGCGTCGTGGCGCTCCACCCGAGGGTGATGCGGACCCGCTCGATGCCGGGTGCCTCCTTCGCCAGGAGCACGTTGCCGCCGCGCGGCAGGGCCACGGTCATGCGTCGAGATCGGAGCGGCGGAACTTGGCGTCCAGGAACCGGGCCTGGATCGCCAGTCTCGCGGCGTCGCCGCTGTAGACGGAGTCCTGGATCTCGCCGGCGCCCTCGTCGAGCAGCTGGAGCTGGCGGACCAGGTCCTCGGCGGGGGTCGTCCCGGTGACGCCGGGCCGGTCGGCGTACCGGGGCGGAAGCGCCAGGAAGTCATCCAGCGCCTGTGGCAGGTACTCCTGGATGATCGCGGCGATGTACCGCAGTTCCTCGTCGCTCGCGCCCCTGGTCTCGATGTAGCCCAGCAGCGGCCGCAGGACGTCGTCGATGTCGCGCACGGTGGGCACCGCGCCGGGCGGGAGCCTGCCACCGTCCGCGTTGGCGCGGCCGACGATCCGCGCGAGCTCCTCGCGGAGCCACCCCGCCTGCCCCGCAGGGGACACGGGCGGTGCCGGTTCACCGGCCGTGGGCTCGGCCCCGGCGCTCTCGCCCCGCCATCGGAAGATCATGCCGCGGCCACCTGTACCAGTCCCGCACGGCGCCGGACGGGCACCGGTCAGCCCTCGCCGGCCTGTGCCCGCTCCAGGTAGGCCCTGGAGCGGACCACCTGCGCCTCCAGCGCGGTGACCGTGGTCGCGATGCTCTCCACCGCCTTCACCTTGTAGGTGTCGATCGCGTCCATCGTCGCGAAGACGTTGTCGAAGGCCTTCTGCAGTGTCTCGACGTCCACCGTGCTGGACGCCGCCTGTTCCTGGATGCGGCCGGACTGCTGGCGCAGCAGCTCACTGGTCGACATGATCATGTTGCTGGTGGTGGCGTTCAGCGCGGTGATCTGGTCCAGCACCAGTTTCTGGTTCGCCAGCGCCTGGGCCACGATCACGGCGGTGCGCAGCGCCGCGACAGTCGTCGACTGCGCCCGGTCGACACCCTTGATCAGCTCGATGTTGTTCTTGCGGACCAGGTCGAGGGCCAGATAGCCCTGCACGCTCACGGCCAGCTGGGTGAGCAGGTCCTGCTGGCGCTGGCGGATGGGGAACAGCGCGTCAGACGTCAGCGCGTCCGCCGCCGCCGGGTCGGTGGCCCGGACGCGGTCGATGCGGGCCGCGACGGCGGCGTCGAGCGCTCGGGCGAGCGTCGCGTACTCGGTGATCTTGCCCATCGCGGCCCAGAGTGTGGCCTTCTCGTGCTCGATGGCCGCGTTGTCCTTGCGCAGCTCGTCCTGACCGGAGTCGAGCGCGCCGATGATGGCGTCGAGCTGCTTCTGCGCCGACTGGTAACGCTGGAAATAGCGGGAGATCCGGTTCCCCAGCGGCATCATGCCGAGCAGCTTGCGGCCACCCTTCAGGTCCGCCTTCGCCGGATCCAGGTCGGTGACGGTCTGGCGCAGCTCAAGCAGGGTGCCGGCGACCCGGGTCTGCGCGTCCGCACCCCCGCGGCCACCGCGCCCCGCCCGCAGCGCGGCAGCCGGGCGGTCGAGCATCCGGCTCGACACCCGCGCGCTCGCCACGATCTCCCGCTCGCCCATGCGGACGATGTCGTTGATCTTGTCCTGGAAGGCGGGACTGCGCGGGTCCTGCGCCGCGAGGTCGTCCGCGAACGCGGCGGCCCGTTCCCGCAGCTGGGCCCGGGTTGCCTCGTCGAGCGGGACCATGCTGTCCACCTGGTCGTCGGCGACGACTGCCACCGGCTGGGGCGGGACGAGCTCCAGGGCACCGGCCGGCGAGCGAGGGGAGTCGGCGCCCGCTCCCGACGCCGGCGAGCCGCCCAGGTCCAACGAGTTCGACATGGCTTCCCCTCCCGACATCCGTGCCGGGCAGGAGCCCTGCTCGGCCGGCGCGGCCTCGTCACGGGCCGCACGAAGTGTCTGCCACCTTCGACCCTACGCGAAATGCCTTGTCGACCAGCGGACTACGAGAGGCCTCAGAACCGCCCCGGGGTGGCCACCGCCCGGACGGCCTCGGCACGCCCGGTGACCGTGGACCGGCTGATCGCGGTCTCGAGGGACGACTGACCGCCCGCGATCCACAGCGGGCCGCCGGCGATGTTGTCCAGGGCCTCCTGGGCGGCCTCGTCCGGCGGCTGGGCGGCGTCGAGGGGATATCCCAGCCGGGCCATCGCCGGCGTGGCGGTGAAGCCGATGCTGAGATGCAGCACGTCCACACCGTACTTCTCGCACTCGATCCACAGCGCTTCACTGAAGACCCTGCTGAATGCCTTGGACCCGCAGTAAGCGGCCAGGGACGGCGCACCCATGAAACTGGCGCCCGAACCGGAGAGGATGATTCCCCCGCGTCTGCGCTCGCACATCAGGGCGCCGTAGTGACGCGCGAACTCCGCCTGGCCGAGGACGTTGACGGCGATCACCGACCGGTAGACCGCGGGGTCCAGTTCGACGAAGTCGCCGCGCACGCTGTTGGCGCCGGCGTTGTAGATGAGCAGGCCGACCTCGATGTCGTCGGTCGCGGTCCGGGTCCGCTCCAGCGCGTCGGGCTCGCTCAGGTCGACGGACAGGGTGCGCACCTCGGCTCCCCCGGCGCGCAGATCATCCGCCAGCGTTTGTAAGGGGCCGGTCTTCCGTGCTGTGAGGATCAGTTTGAATCCGTGCGCGGCGAGCTTTCGCGCATAGCTTTCCCCGATGCCTTCCGACCCGCCGACGACCAGAGCCCACGGCCCGTACTTCTCCAGATCCACGTCTTCCCCTCTGCTGTCGGCGGTGCCGCCGCCGGTACCCGGCCGGCGGCGGGCCGGCGGCGACACCGGGCCGCCGGCCCCGTTCCCGTCAGCTCGTGAGCGCGGGCTCGTCGTCCAGCTCGATCCCGAGCTCCCTGAGTTCGCGCTCGGCCCAGAAGATGCGCCCGGTGTACTCCATGGGGTCGGCGCAGGAGGCGAAGTAGGCCAGCATGCGCGCGGGAACCTGCATGGGCACGGCCACGCTGTCGTCGAGGCCGGCTTCCTTGACCCGGATGGCGACGAGCTCGGTGGCCACCAGGCCCGGGTGCATGGCGATCACGGCGATGCCCTTGCGGGCGAGCTCGGGAGCCAGGGCGTTGCCGAGCCGGTCGAGCGCCCGCTTGCTGGAGTAGTAGCCGGGCACGGCCAGGCTGAACTCGCCGACGCTCTCG
Organism: Parafrankia sp. FMc2; assembly: GCF_041008525.1. Classification (NCBI taxonomy): domain Bacteria; kingdom Bacillati; phylum Actinomycetota; class Actinomycetes; order Frankiales; family Frankiaceae; genus Parafrankia; species Parafrankia sp. FMc2. The sequence goes on from NZ_JBFLUG010000221.1 coordinate 3,909, forward strand.
AGCTTGGGGAGCTCCTCCGGCTGGCGGAAGACCTCGCCGCTGCCGGTGCTGAGGTTGATGATGCGGCCGCCGCCACGACTTTCCATGATCGGCACTACCAGCTGCATGAGCGTGAAGGGCGCGTGCAGGTTGACGTCGAACTGGTACAGCCAGTCCTCGCGCGTCAGCTCCAGGAACCGCTTGGACCAGATGTCGCCGGTGGTGGCCGCCGCGTTGTTGATGAGCACGTCGACGCCGCCGAACCGCTCGACGGCGGCGTCGACCAGGTGTCTGAGATCCGCCTCGCTGGCCAGGTCGGTCTGCACGGCGATCGCCTGGCCGCCCAGGGTCTCGATCTCCGTGAGTGTCTCGTTCAGCGTGCCGGGCAGCTTCCTGTCCGGCTCGACCGTCCGCGCGGCCAGGACCAGGTGCGCGCCGCGGCGGGCGAACACCTGGGCCGCCTGCCGACCGACTCCCCGGCTGGCCCCCGTGATGATCACGACCTTACCGGTCAGATCGAGTTCCTCGTGGCGCTGCATCGCCATGCGATCTCCGCCTCCCATTTGATCGATGTTCAAATGGGAGAGTAACACGGCTCACAGTGGTGCACAGCGCGACCGATGCGGCCACCCAGGACTCGGCGATCCACATCGGTCGGACTCGGACCTTCGGACCTGCGCGCGCTCCGCCGCACCGCGCCCGTCCAGTACCCGTCCAGCACCCGCCGGCACCGCTCGGCCGCCCGAGAGTCGCTCCACTCCCCGGACAACTGGCGCCACGCAGGATGAGGAACGAGCGTTGACCCCCTGCGTATGCTTGGTGCCACAGTGACTACTCCGACGGCTGAAGCCGCCGGCTTCTCAGGCCGCTTGCGCGGTCTGACGGGCCAGCCCGGCCCGGAGGATGTTGACGGCCGCGTTCACGTCCGCGTGCGCGGTATGCCCGCACGCCGTGCAGGCGAACACGGCCTGGGTTCTGCGGTTGCCGGCGTGGCAGTGCCCGCAGACAGCGCAGGTGCGGGAGGTGTGGGCGGGGTTCACCTCGACGACGACCCGCCCGGCGCTTTCAGCCTTGGCGTGCAACACGGCGAGGAACACCCCCCATCCCGCATCGAGAATGCTCCTGTTCAGCCCGGACCTGGCCCCCTGCCCGTTGGGCAGGAACACCCCCGACGCGGACGGGTCGGGTCTCGGGGCGGCCCGGCGGGTCATGTTTCCCACCCGCAGGGCCTCCACCGCGATCAGGTCGTGCTCACGGACCAGCCGCAGGGCGGTCCTGTGCGCCAGGTCGAGACGCCGCCGGCGCACCGTGCGGTGCAGCGCGGCGACCCGCGCCACCGCCTTCCGCCGCCGCCCCGACCCGCGTTTCTTCCGGGACAGTTCCCGCTGGGCGCGGGTGAGCCGGCGGGCCGCCGTCGCGAGGTAGCGGGGGTTGCCGATGTGCCGGCCGTCGGAGAGGGTCGCCAGCGACGCCACCCCCAGATCCACCCCCACCACCGCCCCGGTGGCCGGCAGCGGCGCGGCGGGTACGTCGTCGCAGGACAGCAGCACGTACCAGCGGCGCCCCTCACGCGTGACGGAGATCGTCTTGACCGTGCCGGCCACGGGCCGGTGCTGGTTGACCTTGACATGGCCCACGCCCTGCAACCGCACCCTGGTCCGGGTGGGATGGTCGGGCTGGGAGTTCCAGCGGCAGCCGTCACCGTCCTTCGGCCAGGTCACCGTGTGGAACCAGCCCGCGCCCCTGAACCGGGGATAACCCGGCTTCTGGCCAGCTTCGACCCTGCGGAAGAACCCGGCGAACGCCCTGTCGAGACGGCGCAGCGTGGCCTGCTGGGAGGAGAACGACCAGCGGCCCTGTGCCGGGTCGACCGCACGGATCCCGGTGAGCTGGGCGGACTGGTCACCGTAACGGACCGTCGTCCGGCTCGGGTGACGGTAGGCACCACGGCGTTCCTGCAGGGCCGCGTTGTACAACGCCCGGTGATCGCCGACCATCGCCGTCAACGCGGCGGCCTGCCTGGCGGTCGGGCGAAGCTGGAACCTGAACGTCCGCCTCACCCGCGGCGCCGTTCGGCACGCAGCCCGGCGGCGAGGAGCGCGGGCGTGGCAGCGCCGATCGAGACGCCGGTCTCGGCTGTGTGCTCCTCGATCTGCCGCTTCAACCCCGCAGAGACCCGCAGGTTCAGCGACTCACCGGGTGCTCCTCTGGACACAACAACCATGCTATCCGAACAAATGTGCGAACAGGCGCCGGACTCCCCGCGCACAACCGGCCCACCGGTCGCGGTCCGTACCGGATTCCCCTGCCGCCCGAAGAAGGCAGCCCCCTCCGGAGGTCATTGATGGAACCCGGCCGAACCCGTAACCCGCCCCGCCAGCGGGCTACGCTCGTCAACACAAGGTCACGGGAGACCCGACTCGCGCTCACCCGCGCCGCACTCGACCTGTGGAGCGCGGGCGACTTCAACGAGGCTTATGAGGCGAGCACCGTAGGTGATATCGCGCAGGCCGCCGGAGTCAGCAAGGGAACCTTCTATTTCCATTTCGCCAACAAAGAGGCGATTCTCCTTGAGATGAGCTCGGCGACGATCCAGGCGATGATCGACCAGGTCGAGGCCGAGACAGTGCGGAATGTTTCCCTGACCTCGCTGAGCGAGCAGGTGATGGGTTCCATGGCTCGGCGCGTCGTCCGCGCCCCCAGGGCGGCCGCGTTGCGGGCGGGCGCCCTGGGCTTCACAGGGCAGGCACCCGAGGGGACCGTGCCGAGCCCTCGCCTCAGCGTCGCCTTCGAGACGCTTCTCCGCTACGGCCGGGAACGCGGCGAACTGGGCCCGCGAATCGATGTCGAGGATGTCGCCGCGATGCTGACCGCCGTGACCATGGAGGCGATCATTCGCTGGGGAGCGGGAGACCGCTCCGCGGCCTGGTTGAGCGAGACGCTCCGTGACCGCGTCGCCGTCATCCTGCGTGGTATCAGCTATCCGGACCCAGGCCAGCCCTCCCACGGCTGACCCGCGGGCCACATTCTTTCCGCATCCTTTCCGCCCACGGAAAAGCCCAGGGCGGTGGCGAGCCGCATGTCGGCCACCACCGCCCTGGCTTGCGCAGGGCTCGGCTCAGCCCCTCACGGCGTTTCGGGTGGGGTGAGGATGCCGGTGTGGTGGAGGTGGTCGATGCCGGTGAAGTTGGTGAGCTGGCCGGCGCGGGCTTTGGCGTAGAGGCCTTTGCGGTCGCGGGTTTCGGCGACCTGCAGGGGGGCGTCGACGTGGATCTCGAGGAACTCGCCGTCGTCGAGGAGGTCGCGGGCGAGTTGGCGTTCGGCGCGGAACGGGGAGATGAACGAGGCCAGCACGATGATCCCGGCGTCGACCATGAGTTTCGCGACCTCGGCGACGCGGCGGATGTTCTCGACCCGGTCGGCGTCGGTGAACCCGAGATCCTTGTTCAGGCCGTGGCGGACGTTGTCGCCGTCGAGGAGGTAGGTGTGGTAGCCCTGGTCGTGGAGTTTCTTCTCGACCAGGTTCGCGATGGTGGATTTCCCGGCGCCGGACAGGCCGGTGAACCACAGCAGCGCGGGGCGTTGACCTTTGTGGCGGGCCCGGGCGGTCTTGTCGACCTCGACGGCCTGCCAGTGCACGTTGTCCGCGCGGCGCAACGCGAAGTGCAGCAGCCCCGCCGCGACAGTGGCCTGGGTGAACCGGTCGATCAGGATGAACCCGCCGGTGTGCCGGTTGAGGGTGTAGGGGTCGAACGGCACCGCCCGGTCGAGGTTGAGGTTGCACACCCCGATCTCGTTGAGGTCCAACGTCCGCGCCGCGGTGTGTTCCAACGTGTTCACGTTGACCTTGTACTTCGGTTGCGCGACCGTCGCGTTCACCGTCCGCGCGCCGATCTTCAGCAGATACGGCCGGCCGGGCAGCATCGGTTCGTCCGCCATCCAGACGAGATGGCATGCGAACTGGTCCGCGACCGCCGCCGGGTCGGTGGCGGCGGCCAGCACGTCCCCACGGCTGACATCGATCTCATCCGCCAGGGTGAGGGTGACGGACTGGCCGGCGACGGCCTGCGGGAGGT
>NZ_JBFLUG010000222.1:0-7853 GCF_041008525.1 Parafrankia sp. FMc2
ACCCCACCCCGTCCCATCCGCACCCTCCGCAAACGCCTTCACCCGACCATCCCCCGCCAACCCACCCTGCCGGGAGAACTCCACGAACGTCGTCGGACTGGCCATGATCGCGACACCGCCGGCCAGTGCCATCGTGCATTCGCCGGTACGCAGCGCCCGCACCGCGAGATGGAGCGCGACCAGCGACGACGAGCAGGCGGTGTCGATGGTGACGGCCGGGCCCTCCAGGCCGAGGGTGTAGGAGATCCGGCCCGAGGCGACACTGCCGGCGTTGCCCGTCAGCAGATAGCCGCCGGCGTCGTCTCCGACCTGCAGGCCGGTCAGATAGTCGTGGTAGCTCAGCCCGGTGAACACCCCGATGTCACTGCCCCGCAGGGAGGTCGGGTCAATTCCGGCCCGCTCCAACGCCTCCCACGACACCTCCAGCAACAGACGCTGCTGCGGATCCATCGCCAACGCCTCCCGCGGCGACACCCCGAAGAACTCCGCGTCGAAGTCACCGGCGTCATACAGGAAACCACCTTCACACACATAGGACTTTCCCGCCCGCCCCGGCACCGGATCGAAAAGATCCGTCACATCCCATCCACGATCCACCGGGAAACCGGCGACCGCGTCCACGCCGTCGACTGCCACCCGCCACAGATCCTCCGGTGACCGCACCCCGCCCGGGAAACGACATCCCATACCCACGATCACCACCGGATCGTCCGTCACGCGATCCGCGGTGCTCTTCCCGGCGCCGTTTCCGACGCGCGCGACAGTCGCGCCGGCGCCCGCCGGCCCCACGGAACCGGGGACCTCCCCCAGCAGGCCGGTGTGCAGACGGGCCGCGACGTCGCGGGGGCTGGGGTGGTCGAACACCAGCGTCACCGGCAGGCGCAGGCCGGTGACCTCCGCCAGCCGGTTGCGCAGCTCCACGGCGGTGAGCGAGTCGAATCCCATCTCCCGGAACGCCGTGGCGGGCTCGACCGCCTCCGGCGAGGAGTGACCGAGCACGGCGGCCGCCTGTGCCCGGACGAGATCGACGAGCGCATCCAGGCGTTCCGACGCGGCCAGCCCGGTGAGCCGGCCGACCAGTTCGGCCACGGGACCGCCGCCGGCGCCATCGGTGTCACCGGGGCCGGGGCCGCGGCCGCGGCCTGTTGCCGCCGGGGTCGTTCCGCCCGGAACGAGGGCGCGCAGTACCACCGGCAGCGTCCCGGCCTCGGCCTGCGCCCGCAGCGCCGCGCCGGACAGCCCGATCGGCACCAACACCGGTGCCAGTGCCGGTGCCGGTGCCGGCGTGGTCGGCGGTTCCAGCGCGGCGGGCGGGGTCACCAGCGCCCGGTCGAACAGGGCGAGTGCCTCGGCGGTGGACAGGGCACGCATACCCGTGCGGGTCATCCGGCGCAGGTCGGTGCCGCCGAGGCCGGCGGTGAGGCCGCTGCGTTCGCCCCACAGCCCCCACGCCAGCGAGACGCCGGGCAGCCCGTGGGCCGCGCGCCACTGCGCGAGTGCGTCCAGGAACGCGTTCGCCGCCGCGTAGCCGCCCTGCCCGGGTCCACCGACCACCCCGGCGGCCGACGAGAAGAGGACGAAGCCCGCCAGGTCGAGATCGGCGGTCAGCTCGTGGAGGTGCACGGCGGCATCGACCTTGGGCCGCAGCACCGCCTCGACCCGCTCGGCGGTGAGCGAGGTGACAGCACCGTCGTCGAGGACACCGGCCGCGTGCACGACCGCGGTCAGCGGCCGGTCGGCGGGAAGCGTGGCCAGCAGTGCCGCGAGCGCCGCGCGGTCCGCCACGTCGCAGGCCGCGACGGTGACGTCCGCGCCGAGATCGGTGAGCTCGGCCGCCCACGCGGGCGCCTCCCCCCGGCGCCCGGCGAGCAGCAGGTGCCGCAGGCCGTGCCGGGTGACGAGGTGGCGGGCGAGCAGCCCGGCGAGCGTGCCGGTCCCCCCGGTGATCAGAACGGTGCCCGCGCGGTTCCAGGGCAGCGTGCCAGCCGCGACGTCGGACGTGGCGTCGGACGTGGCGTCGGACGTGGCGTCGGATGGCGGTGGCACCGGCGCGGGTGTAGGTGCGGGTGCCAGGCGGGGCGCGAGGATCTGGCCGGCGCGCAGGGCAAGCTGCGGCTCCCTGCGCACCCGGGCGACGGTCAGGGCCGTGGGGAGCAGGGTCGTGGCGCTGTCGGCCTCGTCCAGGTCCAGATCCAGCAGGACGAAGCGGCCAGGGTGCTCGGACTGCGCGGAGCGGACCAGGCCCCAGACCGCCGCGGCCGCCGGATCGAGGGCGCGGCCCGCCGACGGTTCCCCGCTCACCGCGCTCCGCGTGGTCAGGACCAGCGTCGATCCGTCGAGGCGTTCGTCCGCCAGCCAGGTCTGGAGAAGCGACAGTGTCCACCGCACCGCCGCGTGCGCACCGACCGCCGTCGCCGGTCCGCCGGTGTCCCCAGGGCTGCCAGCGAGGGCGTCGGCGGTGTCGGTGCGTGGCAGCGGGATGACCACCCACGGCGCGGGTGGGTCGCCTGCCGCGTCGAGCGCCGCCTGCACCTCCTCGACCGCGGCGACGGTCAGGATCCGCGGCGGGACGGGCGGTTCCCCGTCGGCGGGTGGCGGCAGCGCGGTCCAGGTGAGCTGGAACAGCGCCTGTGCGGAAAGGTCGTCACGGTCGGGGACGTCGGCCGCCGGGGACAGGGGCGGGCCGGCGTCCAGCCAGTAGCGCCGGTGCTGGAAGGCGTAGGTGGGCAGGTCCACGCGGCGGCCGCCGGCGACCAGCGGCGCCCAGTCGACCGGCACGCCGCGGACCCACAGCTCGGCCGCGCTCCCGGCAAGGCGGCGCAGGCCACCCTCCTGCCGGCGCAGGGAGCCCACGGCCAGCGTGTCGTCGGCGCCCGCGTCCTGCGCGACCTCGGCGACCGCCGGCGTCAGCACCGGATGCGTGCTGATCTCCACGAAGACCCGGTAGCCCTCGTCGACGAGGTCGCGGACGGCCCCGGCAAAGCACACGCCGCAGCGCAGGTTGCGGAACCAGTAGTCGGCGTCGACGGTTCCGGCGTCGGGAGTTCCGGCATCGGTGTCGCCCTCGACGGTGGAGCGGAACGGGATCCGGGGCCGGGCGGGACGCAGCCCGGACAGCCCGCTCAGCAGGCTCTCCCGCAGCGACTCCACCTGGCTGGTGTGGGAGGCGTAGTCGACCGGCAGCCGCCGGACCCGCACTTCCCGCTCCGTCCAGTGGGCCGCCAGCTCGTCGAGGGCCGCCGGCTCGCCGGCCACGACGGTCGCCGACGGCCCGTTCACCGCCGCCACCTCGACCCGGCCGGCCCATCGGTCCAACGCCGCCTCGACGTCGGCGACGGGCAGTGCCACCGACAGCATGCCGCCGCGACCGGCCAGGCTCTCCCCGATCAGCCGGCTGCGGACCGCCACGACCCGCGCCGCGTCGTCCAGCGACAGTGCCCCGGCCACACATGCCGCCGCGATCTCGCCCTGGGAGTGCCCCACCACGACGTCCGGACGCACCCCCCACGACTCCCACACCGCCGCCAACCCGACCATCACCGCCCACGAGACCGGCTGCACGACGTCCACCGGATCCAGCCCCGGTGCCTGCGCCGCGCCGCGCAGCACATCGACGACCGACCAGCCCACGAACGGCCGCAGAGCCTGATCGCACTCGGCCACCCGCCGGGCGAAGACCGCGGACGTCTCCAGCAGCTCCGCACCCATCCCCGCCCACTGCGCGCCCTGACCGGGGAACAGCCACACCACCCGGCCGGCGCCGGCGCCGGGACGTCCGCGCACCAGCCCGGCGTCCGGCTCGTCGCGGGCGAGTGCGTGCAGGGCCGCCAGTCGGTCGTCGCCCAGCAGCACGGCGCGGTGTCCCATCGCGGCGCGCCCGTGCAGCAGCGACCATCCGACGTCGACGACGTGCGGCGCTGCCCCGTCCACCGGGGCTGTCCCGCTCACCGGCGCGGCGGCGACGTCGGCGAGTCGGGCCGCCTGCGCCCGCAGCCCGGCTGCCGACCGCGCCGACAGGATCCAGGGCACCGCCCCGGCATCCGCCACCTCACCCGCCCGGGAGTCGCTCGCCGGGCCGTCGCCTGCCAAGGCCTCGGCCGGGGCCTCGGCCGGGGCCTCGGTCGGGGCCTCCTCGATGATCACGTGGGCGTTCGTGCCGGAGACACCGAAGGACGACACCCCCGCGCGGCGCGCGCGGGACGCCCGCGGCCACGGCACCTGTTCGGTGAGCAGGCGGACGTCCCCCGCCGCCCAGTCGACGGCCGGCGTCGGCTCCGTGACGTGCAGGGTGCGTGGGAGGGTCTCGCGGCACAGCGCGAGGACCATCTTGATGACGCCCCCGACCCCGGCGGCGGACTGCGCGTGCCCGATGTTCGACTTCAGCGAGCCCAGCCACAGCGGCGCCCCGTCCGGCCGGCCCTGCCCGTAGGTGGCCAGCAGGGCGTCGGCCTCGATCGGGTCGCCGAGCGGGGTTCCGGTGCCGTGCGCCTCCACCGCGTCGACGCCGTCCGGGGTCAGCCGGGCGTCGGCCAGCGCCGCCCGGATCACCCGTTCCTGCGACGGCCCGTTGGGCGCCGTCAGCCCGTTGGAGGCCCCGTCGGAGTTCACCGCGCTGCCCCGCACCACCGCGAGGACCCGATGCCCCAGCCGGCGGGCGTCCGTGAGCCGTTCGAGCAGCAGGACGCCGACGCCCTCGGACAGGCCGAACCCGTCGCCGTCCGCCGCGAACGCCCGGCAGCGCCCGTCCGGGGAGAGCGCGCGCTGCCGGCTGTACTCACTGAACACCAGCGGGCTGGACATCACCGCCACCCCCGCCACCAGGGCGAACCCACACTCGCCGCCGCGCAGCGCCCGCACCGCCAGGTGCAGCGCGACCAGCGACGACGAGCAGGCCGTGTCGACGGTGACCGCCGGCCCCTCCAGCCCGAGGACGTAGGCGAGCCGCCCGGAGAGCACGCTGCTGGCCGCGCCGGTGCTCAGATGGCCCTCGACCTCCGCGGGCACGTCGCGCAACCGGCTGACGTAGTCCTGGTAGATGCTGCCGACGAACACCCCGGTCGCGCTGCCGCGCAGTGTGGACGGGTCGAGGCCGGCGCGTTCGACCGCCTCCCAGGCGACCTCGAGCAGCAGGCGCTGCTGCGGGTCCATCGCGAGCGCCTCACGCGGGGAGATCCCGAAGAAGTCGGCGTCGAAGTCGGCGGCGTCGTGCAGGAACCCACCGTGGCGGGTGTAGGTGGTGCCCGGGCGCTGCCCGTCGGGATCGTGGAGCGCGGCTACGTCCCAGCCGCGGTCGGCCGGCAGCTCGCTGATCCCCTCCCGCCCGGCGGCGACCAGCTCCCACAGGTCCTCCGGGGAGCGGACGCCGCCCGGGAACCGGCAGCTCATTCCCACGATCGCCATCGGCTCGTGCGCGGCGTCCTCCAGCTCGCCGAGCCGACGGCGGGTCCGGCGCAGATCCGCCATGATCTTCCGGACGGAGTCCCGGAGGCGGTCCTCACTGGCACTGGACATCGGTCGCACTCCCACAGTCAGGCGGATCGCGGCATCAGGACGGCCCCGGCGGACAGATCAGAACGTGCCGGACGGATCAGAACGCACCGAGCTCCCGGTCGATCGCCTCCAACATCTCGTCGTCGCTCATCGCGTCGAACTCGTCGTCGTGGTCGCCCACCGCCGAGCGGTCACCCGCCCGGCCCGCCCCGCCAGCCGCGCCGGTCGCTCCGGACCGGAGGTCGTTCCACCGCCACAGCAGCGCCTGCAGCCGCTGGGCGATCACCTCGCCGTCGACGTCCCCGATCCCGCCGCCGGTGTCACCGCCCGTTCCAGCGCCTGCGCCTGCATCGGCACCGGCGCCGCCCGGCTGGATTGCGGCCAGCGCGGCTTCGAGTCGTTCCAGTGCGGCCAGCGGCCCGCGGGACTCGCCGCGGCCGGGCTCCAGCTCGCCGCGCAGGTAGCGGGCCAGGGCGCGCGGCGTCGGCTGGTTGAAGACCAGTGCAGCCGGCAGCCGCAGCCCGGTGATGGCAGTGAGCCGGTTGCGGAACTCGACGCCGCTGAGCGAGTCGAAGCCGAGGTCGCTGAACGAGCGGTCGTCCGCCACCGCGGCACCGCGTTCGTGACCGAGCACCGCCGCCGCCTGGCCTCGCACCAGGTCGATCAGGACCTGCTCCCGCTCCGGCACCTCCAGCTCCGCCAACCGGCGCGCGAACGCGGACGCGGACGCCGCCTCGGGCGCGGACGCCACCTCGGGCGCGGGTGCACCGTCACCGCCTGATCCCGGCCTCGGGCCAGGCACGGCACTGTTCAGGTCGGGCCCGTCCTGTGCGCTGTCGGGGTCGGGCACCGGCACCGGTGCTGGGCGTAGCGTCAGCGAGCCGGTGGCGACCGGCTGCCCGGTGGCATCCGCGGTGGCGACAGCGACCTCGTCAGTGCCGACCGGGGACAGCCGCACTCGCAGACTCGACGCTCCGGTGGCGTGCACCTGGACGTCGCTCCAGCAGAACGGCCGCAGCCGCCGCGCTCCCAGACCGGGGTCGAGGACCAGCGGGTGCAGAGCGGCGTCCAACAGCACCGGATGCACCGCGAACCGGCCCGCCTGCGACGCGAGCGGGCCAGGCAGGCCGACCTCGGCGAACAGCTCACTGCCGCGGCGCCAGACAGCGCGCACCGCCTGGAAGGCCGGCCCGTAGTCGACACCGGAAGCGGCCAGCCGCGGGTAGAGATCGTCGATCGCGATCTCCTCCGCGCCCCGCGGCGGCCACACGACCAGGTCGAACTCCGCCTGCTCGGCCGGCGCGGATCCGTCCCCGGCCGCAAGCGATCCGGTGGCGTGGCGGATCCACCGCGCACCCGCCCCGCCCGCTCCCGCGCCCGCCCCCGCGCCCGGAGCGGCCTCGGCGTCGGCGTCGTCTGGACGGGAGTAGACCGTCAGGGGACGTCCGCCGGCCGGGTCGGGGGGCCCCACCGAGACCTGGAGGTGGACGCAGCCATGCTCGGGGACGACCAGCGAGGTTTCCAGGGTGAGCTCGGCGATCTGCCCGCCGCCCGTCTCCGCACCCGCCCGCAGCGCCAGCTCCAGGACAGCGGTGGCGGGCAGCAGGGCGGTTCCGGACACCGTATGGTCGGCGAGCCAGGGCTGCTCGGCGCGGGACAGGGCCCCCGTGAGCGCCAGCCCGCCGGTGTCGGCCAGCGGTGTGACGACGCCCAGCAGTGGATGGCCCGCGCCGGACCGGGCCCGGCCGGACCCGGCGGAACCGCTGGTGGGTGCCGGAACGTCGGGCCAGTAGCGCCGGTGCTCGAACGGATAGGTCGGCAGGTCCACCGGGCGGCCTGTGGCCGCCAACGGACGCCAGTCCACCGGCAGGCCCCGGGCCCACAGCTGCGCCGCGTTCACGGCCAGCCGCCGCACCCCGCCGTCGTCACGCCGCAGCGAGCCGACGGCGACGGTCTCGTGGCCGCCGGCCGCCTCGCTTGCTTCCACCACTGCCGCGGCGAGCACCGGATGGGTGCTGACCTCGACGAACGTCCGGTGCCCAGCAGCGACCAGGCTGTCGACGACCGGGCCGAAGCGGACGGTCGAGCGCAGGTTGCGGTACCAGTAGTCGCCGTCGAGCTCGCCCGGGGCCACCGGCCCGCCCGTCACCGTCGACCACATCGCCACCGCGCCCACCAGCGGGTTCACCCCGGCCAGTTCCGCGGTCAGACGTTCACGGACGCGCTCCACCTGCCCGGTGTGGGAGGCGTAGTCCACCGGCAGCCGCCGGACCCGCGTCCCCTCGGCCTCCCAGCGGGCCAGCATCTCCGCCAGCGCCGCCGGCTCCCCCGCCACCGTCGTCGCCGACGGCCCGTTCACCGCC
>NZ_JBFLUG010000223.1:0-7763 GCF_041008525.1 Parafrankia sp. FMc2
ACGAACGACGTCAGGACCCCCAACGCGATCCAGTCCGTCAGCTGCCTACCCGCCACCGCCCCCGTGTCCGCCACAGCCCCCGATCATGCCGCCAACCAGGCAGAACCACCCGAACCGACACACCACAACCAGCCAAGATCCAAATAGTGGAAGTGGCATTGGCACTAGCCCGGAGCCGAATCGTCGACCACGTCGACCCTCCTCTCGTTCCGCTCACTCACACATTGCGACCTCGCGTCGCACCACATGGAAGAAGTCCACCGCCAGCATCGCCGAGGCCTGCGTACGCAGAAACTGCCGCCACGTCGCGTCGGTCTGCCGCCTGGGCGCCGGTGGGAGACCCAGGGACTTCAGGACCCGGCGGATCGTGGACGCGCTGACCCTGTGGCCGAGCGTGAGGAGCTCGCCCTGGATCCGCTGGTAGCCCCACGTCGTGTTCTCGGTCGCGAGCCGCTCGATCTGTGCGGCGATCTCCGAGCTGACCGGAGGTCGCCCCGTCCGCTGCGGGTAGGTCCATTTCCGTGAGGTCAGACGGCGGTGCCACCGTAGGACGGTCCCCGGGGGTGACCAGCCGGTGGGCTTGCAGCGTCGTGGGCAGGAGTCGGATGAGTGCGGCGAGGACCGCCCGGTCCGCCCAGTCCCACCGGGGCTTGGCTGGGTACGGCACAGCACCGCGACCTCGTGCCGTAACACGAGCAGCTCGATGTTCTTGGACGCCGACGAACGGCCGAGGAGAACCAGCCAGCTGCACACCCGAGCGAAGATCAGATAGAGCAGGCGGATCGACATAGCTGACCATCATCCCGCCGGCCCCATACGGCCGCATCTCCCCAGCTCACAGGCCCAGGCCGACTTCTGGCACCCCACAGGCTCCTCGACGAGCTGCTACCCGAAGCCTGCCATGTCGACGCCGCGAGGGAGAACAACCGGATCGAAGCCGATCACGGTCGGTTGAAAGCACGGCTCCGGCCGATGCGCGGACTGAAACGGCTCCGCTCGGTCCAAACTGTCAGTGCCGGACACGCCCTCGTGCAGAACATCCGCCGCGGCCACTACGAACTCGGGACCGGCAACAGCCCGCAGCTGAGGCTGACAGCCGCGTTCACCGAACTCGCCGCCGCCGTCTGATCGCAACCGCTCCGGCCCTCCGGCATGCCCCACCTTCGCTGAACGCAACAGCGCCGTACGGCTACCCCGGCCGCGGGCAGGCCCCGCCGTCGCCGAACGCAACAGTGCCGCGTGGTGAGGGTTCAGGGTGCGATGAACTGAAAGTCCAGCTCGATCTTGACCTTGTCCGCGAGAGCCAGCTTGCCGGTGCCGAGCGGCATGTTGAAGGTGATGCCGAAGTCGCCGCGGTGGATCTCGCCGGTGGCGGCGAACCCGGACCGGACGCGGTTGTCGATGGGGTAGGTGTCGACGCCGTAGAACTCGACATCCAGCGTGACGGGCTTGGTCACGCCGTTGATCGTCAGGTTGCCGGCGAGTTCGTATTCGTTGTCGCCATCCGTGACCGAGGTCGACACGAAGGTCATGCTGGGGTGCTTCTCAAGGTCGAAGAAGTCGGTGGTGCGCAGGTGCGCGTCGCGGTCGGCGTGGTTCGTGTTGATCGAGGCGAGGTCGATCGAGGCGTTGACGGCCACCGATTCCACCGTGTCGCCGACGGTCAGGGTCGCGTCGAAGGAGTCGAAACGACCACGGACGTTGGTGACGCCCAGGTGGCGGATCTGGAAGTTGACGCTGGAGTGCGCGGGGTCCACGGACCAGGTGCCGGCGACGAGGGGGAGGGGCTCGACGTCGGACGTGGGTGACACTGACGCTGTCACGGGACCTCCAGGGTTACAGCGGATGATCACGGCGATACTTGTGGAGACAATGGAAACCAGCGGAAGCCTAGCGGCCGAGGAAACACCGGCATAACCGGGGCTGTGGTCGTGGTGGTGAGGGCGGCCGTGGTGGCGAAGGCGATGGCGCGTCGAGCGGTGCGGGCGGCGTCGGGTAGGCGGGACGCGGCGACGGACTGCCCGGTTCGGGGTTCGGCCCACGAGAGCCGGCCCGGCCGGTCCGGCGGGTCCGCTTCTGCCAGCGGCTTGCCTTACGTACGGCCGACAGTACTCCCCGCGTGGCTGGCACCGGAGTGCCCTACGATGTCCGTATACGTACCGTGCCGCTCACGGACGCAGACTGGGTGACAGGCTGTGGATCGCTGGTGGCCACGGTCGCCCTCGGGGAACGTCGGACATTGGGGTCTCATGACACAGGGTGATGCAAACCTTCATCCGCTTGCGCGGGCGGCCCGCAATCCACCTCCCGGTTGGCAGCCGCAGGGGATCGATGTCTCCGTCCCAAGCATCGCCCGCGTCTACGACGCGATCCTCGGCGGGAAGGACAACTTCCCCGTTGACCGAGCTGTCGCCGAGGAGCTCGTCGCGTTCGTCCCTGATGGGCGCGAGGCCGCGATCTACAACCGGGCCCTGCTTGGACGCGGCGTCCGCTATCTAGCGGAGCAGGGAATTCGCCAGTTCATCGACCTGGGCTCCGGCCTGCCGACCGCCAACAACACGCACCAGGTAGCGCAGAGGATCGTCCCCGACGCTCGGGTCGTGTACGTCGACAATGATCCGATCGTGCTGGCGCATGGCCGGGCTCTACTCGCCGAGAACCGGTACACCACGGTCATCACTGCCGATGTGCGACAGCCGGAGGAGATCCTCAACCACCCCGATCTGCGGTCCCTGATCGACTTCGACCAGCCGGTCGCCCTGCTGATGTTGGGGATCATCCACCACCTCAACGACGATGAGAACCCGAACGGTCTAGTCGCCCGCTACCGGAACGCGGTGGCCTCCGGCAGCTACCTTTTCCTCACCCATTTCGTGGACCACGGTGCCGAGACCGCGGACCTCCAGAAGGCCATCCTCACGGATCTGGGGTCCGGCCGCTTCCGCACCCTGGAAGAGATCACCGCCTATTTCGGTGGCCTGGAACTCGTCGAACCCGGTGTCGTCCACATCCCACTGTGGCGGCCGGATGGCCCACTTCCCGAGACGCTGCGGCTCACCGAGAAGATGATCGGTGGAGGAATCGGCCGTAAACCCTGACCAGGGGCACGGCGCCGCTCGAAGCGGGAGCTGTTACAACCCTTCCGTAAGGAGTTTCTGACTGCCGGGGCCCCCGAGGATGCGTGTGCGACCAGGGCGCCGTCAAAGTCCTCTTTCGCTGAGGAGTGAATTACTGGACCACGGAGGGGCTGGTTCCGGGCATGCGAAAAGACGCTGGGAGCGTGGCTTCCAGCGTTGATCCTATCGGTGCTTGGTTAGTGGTAGCGGGGCTCCTTTCTGCGCGGGTCGGACAGTTATGCTGCCAGTGTGACGGTGTAGCCGAGTTTTTCCAGTTCGCCGACGAGGTTCTTCCGGCGGCGTTCGGGGTCCCGGCGTCGGCGGGCGTGCCAGTCTCCGCCCAGGTCCTGGTAGACGGTGTTGTTTGCGATGATGTGCCAGTAGGCGATGAGAATGTCGTGGCGGGTTGCGCCGATGGCTTTCAGGATGCCACGGCGGCCACGGACCTGGGCGTGGTGGGATGCCAGGTAGGTGTTCTTGCTACGGGCGGCGGCGTGCGCGGCCTCGGTCAACGCGGTACGTAACCACTTGTTGCCGTGGCGGGTACCCTATCTGTCAGCATGAGGTGAGACAGGTGCCAGCCATCATCTTGTGACAGGGCGGGTAGGGAGGACGACGATCGTGGTGGTGTCGGTGACGGCCGGGCGGGACTTGGCCGATGATGGTCGGGTGGGAGATCGGGAGGGTGGCCGGGGCCGGCCGGACCCGGAGGTCGAGCCGAGGGCGCGGCGGCGGTCGTTCACGGCGGCGTACAAGCTGCGGATCCTGACCGAGTACGAGGCGGCCGGTGAGGGGCAGAAAGGTGCGATCCTGCGCCGGGAGGATCTGTACTCGGCGCATATCACGGAGTGGCGCAAGGCCCGTGAGGCGGGGTCGTTGGCGGGGTTGTCGAAACCGAAGGGCCGCCCGCCGACCGATGAGCGGGACCGGGAACTGGAGAAGCTCCGGGCGGAGAAGGAACGGTTGGAAAAGGAGCTGGCGCAGGCCCGCTTCGTGATCGACGTGCAGGGAAAAGTATCAAATCTCTTGGAAACTCTCTCCGAGGGCATTCCCGAGATCAGCGAAGCGCCGGCTTCGCCGCGGAAGCGGAACGGATAGTCGAGGACGGCGTCGGCGCGCTGTCCGACCGGGTCGGGGTGGTGGTGGCGTGTCGGGCGATGGGACGGTCCCGGGCCACGCACTACCGCCGGCATCGGAGAAGCCCGGCTCCGGTGCGGCCGGCGCCGATCCCGCACCGGGCGCGTCGTCAGCCCGCGGCGTTGTCGCCGGCGGAGCGGGAGCGGGTGCTGGAGGTGCTGCACTCGCCGCGGTTCGTCGACGCGTCCCCGGACCAGGTGTGGGCGACGCTGCTTGACGAGGGGGTGTATCTGGCGTCGCCGCGGACGATGTACCGGCTGCTCGCCGAGCGGGGGGAGACCGGGGAGCGTCGCCGTCAGGCCACCCATCCCGCCCACGTGAAACCCGAACTGGTCGCCGACACCGTGAACGCCGTGTGGAGTTGGGATGTCACGAAGCTCCACGGTCCGAAGAAATGGACGTACTTCTACCTGTATGTGATCATCGATGTGTACAGCAGGTATGTGGTGGGGTGGATGATTGCTGACCGGGAGTCCGCCGCTCTCGCGGAGGATCTCATCACCGCGAGCTGTGTCAAGCAGGGTGTTGGTCGGGAGCAGTTGACGATCCATGCGGACCGGGGCACGTCGATGACGTCGAAGACCGTCGCGTTGCTCCTCGCTGATCTGGGGGTTACCCGTTCTCATTCCCGACCCAGGGTGTCGAACGATAATCCGTATTCCGACCTGAGTTCGGTCATTTCGTTAGTGCCTTGCCCGTGAGTGCGTCGAGGAGGGCCCACCGCTCGGGGTCGATGGTGGGTGGGAAGGTCTGGACGGCGCCGTTGATCGCGATGGTCGCTGAGCGGAGCGGGCGGAGTTGGCGGATCACGTTGCGGATGGCCAGGCCGGTGCGGTTCTGGACGGTGCGGGCGACAGCGAGTGCGGTGAACACGATGGTCAGGTGGGCGTCGATCGCGTCCTTCGTCCGAACGAACATGGGCCGGGCAGCGAGGTCGGTCTTCGACATACGGAACGACTGCTCGACGTGCCAGAGGTCGTGGTAGTTCGAGATGATCTGGTCGGCGGTCAGAACGGTCGCGGGGAGGTTGGTGACGTAGCCTTTGAGCCCGACGAGCCGGCGGGCCCGGGCGAGGCTGGCTTCGTCGAGGGCGCGGGCGTCGCCTTTGACCGTGACGAATCTCGGGGTGCGGGCGGTTCTCTCCCCGTCGACGACGGCCCGGGCCCGGTTCTCCTGTGCGGTGAGGGTCTGGTTGTCGCGGGCGGCACGTCGGGTGGAGTAGGCCCAGACCGCACGCCACGACCCGGGGTGGTGCTCACGGTTCCAGGCCGGCTCGGTCTTCACCGCGGTGTCGTTGTCACGGTTGCGTCCGGTTCTGGGGGTGACCGTGTCGATGATCTGCCCGTCGGTGAACGCGTCGCCGTGCCAACGGAAATGGGATTCCAGATCGATCGGTGCCTTGGTGACCCGGGAACCGACGATGAACCCGAACCCGGCCTCGTCGAGCTCACGCAGGTTGCCCGCCGACAGCATGCCGGCGTCGGCGACCACGACCAGGTTCTCCAGCCCGTGACGGTCCTTGAACTGGCGGATGATCGGCAGGATCGTGGCGGTCTCCGCGCGGTTACCCTCAAAACAGCCGATCTCCAGCGGGAACCCGTACCGGTCGACGAGCAGACCGACGACGATCCGCGGGTCGACCCTGCGTTCCTTGGAGTAGCCGACCTTCCGCAGGTCGTCTTCCTTCTCGGCCTCGAAGTACAGCGTCGTCACGTCATACAGGCACAGCGAGACATCTCCAGTGGCCAGGGTATGGGCGAAACACAACCCAGCGAGCTGGTCACGGTAGTCACCCCGATGGGCACGCAGCAGGGTGCGGCGCATCGTCTTCTCGCTCGCCGGCGTGACGCCGAGATCTGTCAGGACCCTGCCGGTGTCCAGGATCGAGGTCGGCTCCACCAGCCTGGCGATCGCCAGATCCCGGAACACCTCATCGCCCACGGCGTCGAACCCCAACGAGGTGAACACCCCGGCCAGCGCGTCGTAAAGCACCCGGGACCCGGTCCCCACCACCCACGGCGCCGCGACCGTCACCCGCCCACGCGACGGCTCGGTATCCACGTCGAACAGAGCCGCAGGGCCGGCCGCGCCGAGCAGCGACGCCTTCACCGCGGCCGGCTCGACCTCGACGAGCTCACCTTGCCGCGGATCCCTCAACAGATCCCGGGCCCGTCCGATCAGCACACCCAACTCGGCCTCGGTATGCGCCGAACCGACGTGCGCGACGATCCGCCGCCGGCCACCAACCGACTCAGCGATCTGCACCGCCGTCGCTCCCGACGCCGTCCGCACCCGCCGTATCCAGGCCACCACCACACCGTAGAGCACCAATTAGTGCCTCAGAACAGCCCGCCGCGCACCTATCACCCCAGGTCAGCGCATCAAGCGATCATCGAAGCCGAGCCGGTGACCGAACTCAGGAGGCGGCGAGGTGCTCGACGAGACGCCGTTCGGCCCGTTCGCGCAACCGGGACGCCTGGCGGGGCGCGGTCGCGTGGCGGGCAGCCCAGGCACTGACCGGGAGGTCCTCCAGGCGGGTCGAGGCGATCAGGTCGGCTTCGGTACCGGTCAGGACCCCGGCGGCGACCGCGTCCGCGAGGACCTGTTCGGGACCGGCCGCTCCCGAACAGGACTGGACCGCCTCGGCCGCGGCGACGGTCTGGAACAGGTCCGAGTCAGGACGCGGGGCCTCCCGCTGCTGCACGGTGAGCGCCAGACCGGCGCGGTAGGCGGCCCAGCGCAGCCGCACGGCAATCCGCGGCAGGTCCAGGCGCACCGTGGCCACCGCTTCCAGGAACCCGGTGAGCACCTCGGCCTGCACGTCCGCGGCGTCGAGGTCGCTGTGGCCGCCGAGTCGGGCGCAGACCGCGTGCAGAGCGGGCAGCGCCATCCCGGCGGCGCCGACCGTCCACGCGCCGCCGTCACGCCGCGAACGGCGGATCACCACCGCCCACGCGGCGTCGCGGACGGCCTGCGGGCAGGAGCCGGCCAGCAGCAGGTCACGCAGCTCGTCCAACGCCACCATCCGCGGCGGCAGACCCGCCACCACCGACCCGTCCAGCGCCAACGGCGCCGGCCCGGCCACCAGCAGGCCGAAGCAGTCCCGCAAGATCGCCAACGGCAGCGCGGATACGCCGCGGCCGGCCGGCCGGGCGGGAAAGGAAGACATTCCGTCGGGCATTACCGCCGTCCTTCGCTGTCACAGAAATTCGGACAGCACCCAGGAAGCCACGCCATGCCCAGCAAAAAGCCAGAACGATCTTCCGGTAGATGCACAGAAAAGATCGCTGGCGCCCAGAAGAAGCACAGCGATCTTTATTCGGCACTCGTACCAGCCTCAGTGCCTGTCCTGAATCTTGCTTTCTGTGCGGAGAGTGAGGTGTCGGGGGAGGTTTCGGGTTGCCGGTGGGGCTGGTAGGCCGTGAGGATGGCACGTTCTCCTCGGTATCCCTCGGATCTCACCGACGCGGAGTGGGCCTACGTGCAGCCGCTGCTGCCCCCGGTGTCGAA
>NZ_JBFLUG010000224.1:0-7741 GCF_041008525.1 Parafrankia sp. FMc2
TCGACGCAATGAACAGTCCATCAGACACACCGGAGATCAGCTTCGGCACCCGAAGCTCTCACCACGTAACCTTCAACCAGGATCACGCGGCATCACTCTCCGTACACCACCACCGTGGACGTGACCGGATCTGATCCGGATCCCGCGCGTCCGCCATCACCGGACCGCCGTTCCTCCTGCGGCGACGACCTCGCCGGCGATCCCTCTTGCCACTCCTCGTAGATGTCCACGCACGCCACACTGGCCCCGGCCGCGGGCACGCGAAACGGACAACCGAGTGGGCTGCGCGGACCCTCTGATCGATCACCGGGCCTGTCATCGCGCCGGAACTTCGCGGCTTCCTACATGGACGACAGCATTCGCCGGCGACCCCGCTCATCCGCGATCTCCCGCCACGTTCGCACGCCGGCTCCCTTCGATCACGGATAGGTAACAGCTAGATATTTATACTGATAGCGTGATACTGTCGCGCTACGTTCTCTTCGGGGGGGACTTGGCGTCGATCAGTCTCGTGGAGGATCTTCCAGTGGGAAGGGCTCAAGGGTGAGCGAAGCGCTTCAACGACCGCAGGCCGCCATCGTCACGGAGTGGATGTGATCGTCGACCCGGCCGAGCTGGAGCTCGACGATCGCTCGGCGGCCGAGCCCGCCACCCAGCCCGGCGGTGCCCGCTCCATGGATCTGCTGGCCGAGCTAGCGCGACGCCGTCCCTCACCAGGCAACCGCCAGATCGAGTTGTGCTTCCGGCGCTCCCCGGTCGAAATCCTGGCCCACCCGGACGACCAGCGCGGCGCCGGGGTGCGGCTGGTGCGCAACACAGCGGCGCCTGCGCCGGACGGGCGGCTCATCGCCCGTCCGACCGGACAGATGGAAGACCTGGCGTGTGGACTCGTGGTGCGCGCGATCGGCTACCGCGCGCACCCGATCCCCGGCGTCGCGCTCGACGACCGCAGGGGCGTCATCCGCAACGTGGAGGGCCGGGTGGTCGACGCGTCGGGCGCCCCTCTGTCGGGCAGAGTATGTCGTCGGCTGGGCGAAACGCGGGCCGTCCGGCGTCATCGGCACCAACAAGCCCGACGCCGAGCAGACTGTCACGCGGATTCTCGCCGACCTAGAGTCCGGGATGGCCGCAGGCCGACCGTCCGCCGACCGCGAAACTGTGGCCTCGTGGGTACGGGAGCACACCGGGACACCCATCAACTGGGCCGGCTGGACCGCCATCGACCATCACGAACGTGCCCTCGACGAGCCGGCAGGCCGGCCCCGCATCAAACTCACCGCGCTCGAAGACCTGCACGCTGTCGCCGACCGCTGCTGAGCAGGCAGCCCATCCCCAACCCAATACGTCTCCAAGCTCAAATTGTCTACATAGGAGGTTGCTATATGACCGGGCGGGTTTCGGACAAGGTCGCCCTGATCACCGGTGCCGCGCGGGGGCAGGGACGCAGTCACGCCATCCACCTCGCCCGGGAGGGCGCGGACATTATCGCGGTCGACTACTGCACGTCCTTCGATACCGTTAGCTATCCGATGGCGACCGAGGAAGATCTGCGGCAGACGGTCAAGGAGGTCGAGGCGCTTGGCCGCCGGATTATCAGCATTCAGGCCGACGTCCGGGACCAGCCTGCGATGCAGCAGGCGATGGCCGACGGCATCGCCGAGCTGGGCAAGCTCGACGTCGTGGTGGCCAACGCCGGCATCTGCGCGATGGCCAAGGAGCAGCCCCTTCAGGCGTGGGTCGAAGTCAGCGGCGTCAACTTCGGCGGCGTGCTCAACACCCTGAACGCGGCGATTCCGCATCTGAAAGCCGGTGCGTCGATGGTGGTCACCGGTTCGCTGGCCGCGCTGCTGCCCGGCGGCCCGAGCCCGGAGCCGGGCGGTATGGCTTACATGTGGGCCAAGCGGTCGCTCGTGTCGCTGGTGCACGATCTGGCGCTGGTGCTCGCGCCGCACTTGATCCGGCTCAACGGCGTGCATCCCACCAACTGCGACACCGACATGCTCCAGCACGAGGAGATGTACCAGTCCTTCCGGCCGGATCTCGAACACCCCACCCGCGAGGACGCGACACAGGCATTCCCCGTACTGCAATCCATGCCGGTGCCGTGGGTCGAACCGGCCGACGTCAGCCAGGTGATCGTCTTCCTCGCCTCGGACGAATCGCGCTACGTCACCGGCCAGTTCATCAACTGCGACGCCGGCGGACACCTCAAGATCTGATTGTCCGGCCCGGTTTGTTGTACATTTACCCGTCTCAACGTCGAGGAGTTTTCGCGATGAAGGTTCGTGTTGATGGCAGTGTCTGCCAAGGTCACACCCTGTGCGCGATGGCAGCGGCCGATGTCTTCGAACTGAACGAGGAGGACGGGCACGCCTGGGTGCCATCGGACGATGTTCCACCGGGCCGTGAGGAGGTCGTGCGTGAGGCGGCCCGGTCCTGTCCCGAGCAGGCGATCGTCCTGTCCTGAGCCGCTCGTGGCGGTCTCGCAGAAAGTAGGGAAGAGTCATGACTACCGAAGACATCCGGGCGACGGATGCGGAGCGCAAGCAGCCGGAGATCGAACTGAACCGGCATGGTCTCGAATACCGGGACGGGTTCGAGGCATGGGCGAAGCGGTTGCATGTCGAGGCTCCGATCGCGTGGAACGCGACGCACGGTGGATATTGGTTCGTCAGTGGCAATCAGCAGGTCTTCGATCTCGCTCGCCGCGCGGATCTGCTGTCTAACGAGAACGACGGCCGCGGCACCAAGCACGGCTATTTCGGAATCAACATTCCGCACGAGCCGAACCCGGAGATTCGGCGAGGCAGGCATGCCGGCTTCCTGGAGATGGATCCGCCGGAGCAGCGGCATTACCGGAACGCGTTGAACGCGTACCTGTCCCCGGCGGCGGTGGCGCGGTGGCAGCCGGTGATGGACGAGATCACCCGGGCGTCACTGGACGAGGTCATCGAGACCGGCCGGATCGACTTCGTAGACCACCTCGCCAACGTCGTGCCCGCGGTGCTGACCATGGCGATGCTGGGGCTGCCGCTCACGGATTGGGTCGTCTACTGCGAGCCGGCGCACGCGGCCGTGTACACGCCGGCGGATTCCCCGGACTGGCCCCGTGTTCAGCAGCAAGGCTTGCTCATGGGGCAGCGGCTGTTCGAGAGCATCCAGGAGGCGCGCAGCAAGCCGCGTCCGGGCATGCTCGACGCGTTACTCAACGCCAACATCGTCGGTGAGAAACCCGACGATGAGGCTGTCGTGGGGGCGATGGTCCTGTTGATCGGTGGGGGCTTCGACACCACGACGTCGTTGACGGCGAACGCGTTGAATTGGTTGTCGGAGCATCCGGATCAGCGGGAATGCCTGGTCCGGGATTGGGAAACTCTGCGCGACAGCGCCACTGAGGAGTTCCTGCGCTTCTATACCCCGGCGCAGGGTAATGGTCGCACGATCAGCCAGGACGCCGAGGTGCACGGCACCCAGTTCCGGGAAGGCGATCGGCTATGGGTGTCGTGGGCGATGGCGAATCGGGATGAGACGGTGTTCGAGGACCCCCACACGATTCACCTGGACCGCAAGGGTAACCGGCACTCCAGTTTCGGGCTGGGTATTCACCGCTGCATCGGGTCGAATGTCGCGCGGGCGACGTTCAAGACGATGCTCAAGGCGGTGCTGGATCGGATGCCGGACTTCGCGTGCGACCCTGGTGGTGCGGTCCGCTACGAGAGCACCCACGTCATCAACGGCATGCAGCACCTGCCGGCGACCTTCACGCCGGGCAAGCGCCTGGGCCCGGGGCTGGAGGA
The DNA here is from genome assembly GCF_041008525.1 of Parafrankia sp. FMc2. Lineage (NCBI taxonomy): Bacteria > Bacillati > Actinomycetota > Actinomycetes > Frankiales > Frankiaceae > Parafrankia > Parafrankia sp. FMc2. The sequence goes on from NZ_JBFLUG010000224.1 coordinate 3,798, forward strand.
GACCATCGAGAAGCTGCAGCGCGCCTGCGATGAGCAGCGACTCGCCGAACCCGTGACCGTCCGCAAACAAGGTGCCAAACTCGCCGATTGAGCAAAACAACGACCGTCTGGCAACCGGTGCCGTGTGGCCCGGTGCCGGCGGTCTGCCCTAGTGTCCCGAGTCGTTAATCCGTTCGCAGTAGGCGGCGAGGGTCTCGAGGATCTGGTCAGCGGTCTTCGCTCAGACGAATGGCTTCGGATCCTTGTTCCACGCGTTGATCCACTTGCGGATGTCCGCTTCGAGCTCGACGACGGACCGGTGCGTCGAACGGCGGAGTTTCCGACGGGTGAGTTCGGCGAACCAGCGCTCGACCAGATTCATCTACGACGACGAGGTCGGGGTGAAGTGCAGGTGGAACCGCGGATGACCGAGTAGCCACTTCTTCACCGCCGGAGCCTTGTGCGTGGCGTAGTTGTCCAGGATCAGATGCAGGTCGTAACCCTTCGGGACCAAAGAGTCGATCAACTTCAGGAAACGGAGGAAGTCCTGATGGCGGTGACGCCTGAAATGCTGGGCGATCACCGATCCGGACGTCGGGTCGAGGGCGGCGAACAGGCTGGTCGTGCCGTTGCGGACGTAGTCGTGGGTCATCCGCGCGGGCGTGCCGGGCATCAGCGGCAGCACCGGCGCAGTGCGGTCCAGCGCCTGAATCTGGCTTTTCTCGTCCACGCAGAGAACGATCGCTTTCTCCGGCGGATCGAGATAGACCCCCACCACGTCACGGACCTTCTCCACAAACTGCGGATCGGTCGAGAGCTCCACGTCTCGACCAGATGCGGTTTCAACCCGAAGGCACGCCACATCCGCGACACCGTCGACTGCGACAACCCACTCGCCTTCGCCATCGACCGCGACGACCACTGCGTGTCGCCGTTCGACGGAGCCTGCTCCAACATCTTCGTGATCACCTCGTGGACCTTGCTGTCGGACACAGTCCGCGGCCGGCCCGGCCGAGGCTCGTCCGACAGCCCTTCCAACCGATCGATGGCGAACCGGTTCCGCCACTTCGCCACCGTCGGCAGCGACACCCCGACCGCCGCCGCGACCTGCCCGTTCGTCCCGCCCTCCGCGCAGGCCAACACAATCCGCGACCGCTGCGCGAGCGCCTGCGACGTCTTCGGACGACGTACCCAGCTCTCCAGCACCTGCCGCTCCTCGTCAGTCAGCACGATCTGCACGGCGGTCGGTCCAGGCATACCCCCATTCTACGATCTATAAATGAACTAACGACTCAGGACACTAGATCCGCGTGGAGCGACTGATGACTTTTGTGGTGGCCGAGCCGTGCGTCGACGTTCTCGACAGGTCCTGTGTAGACGTCTGTCCTGTCGACTGCATCTACGAGGGCGGCCGGATGGCCTTCATTCAACCCGTGGAATGTATCGGCTGTGGGGCCTGTGTGCAGGTTTGCCCGATGGAGGCGATCTTCCACGAGGATGATCTACCCGAGGAGTGGTCGCCATTCACCCAGCACAACGCGGAGTTTTTCGCGAAGGTCGGGTCCCCGGGCGGGGCGGAATATCTTCCGCCGGGGACCGTGCCTGACCCAGCATCGGTGACCGCTCTGCCGCCGCGACTGGCCGAGGAGTAGGCGAGTGGCGTCCGTCCATAGTGGAAGTCGAATGCCCGACGCTTCGTCGGCCGACTCACCGGAAGCCGTTTTCGGCATGCGGTGGGGAATCAAGGGCTCGTTCATCGACTATGTCCGCCAGACGCCGGACGGTAAGGGCTGGTTGGGTGACGGCGCCGTGCCGGTCGGCGAGTACGAGATCCTGTTCGCGCTCAAGGAAACCGGGGCACGCCCCACGACCGCGTCCGGGACAGAGCGAGTCTGGGCGTTCAGTGGCGAAGCACGCTTCAGCGGGCATTTCGGCATGCTCTACGTGAGCCTGGCAGCCCCGGAGCTGACCAGACGCGACGGCAGCACCGAGCTCACCGTCGTCGCCCCATTTTCGGGAACGGGAGAGCTGGAGCGGCTGCCGCTGGTCACGTTGCGCCTGGAACAGCAGCCCGCGCCGGACGGCATAGAGCGCTGGCGCGGCACGGACGTACGTCTGACCGAGGCCGGCGCGGGATTGTTCAACGACGTCTATCCACCCGGAGAGCCGTTCGAACCGCTCACCGTGATGCTTCCCGCACTCGATGACGGATGGCGTGGCGGCCCGGGCGGGGCACAATCATGAGCTGCGGGCATGGAAGAGGAAGGTAACGGCGTGAACGCCTCGGGGCAGACCGACCTCGCGGTCGGTTTCGTGGGTCTGGGCAACCAGGGGGCACCGATCGCCCGGCGGATCGTTGACGCCGGCTTCTCGACGACGCTGTGGGCGCGCCGGCCGTCGGCACTCGAGCCGTTCGCCGGGGCGGGCGCGAAGGTCGCGGGCTCCCTGGTGGAGCTGGGGGCGTCCAGTGAGGTGGTCGGAGTCTGCGTGCTCGACGACGCCGCCGTCGAGGAGGTCGTCGCCGGGCCGGGAGGTGTGCTGGAGGGCATGCGAGCGGGCGGCATCGTCATGGTGCACAGCACCGTGCATCCCGAGACTTGTGTGCGGCTCGGAGAGGTCGCGTCTTCCCGGGGAATCACGGTGGTCGACGCGCCGGTCAGCGGTGGTCGGCTCGTCGCAGAGGCGGGCCGATTGTTGGTGATGGTCGGCGGGGACGAGCCAGCCGTCGCGCGCGTCCGCCCGGTGTTGGCAACCTTCGGCAATCCGGTACTGCACCTGGGAATGCTTGGCGCTGGACAACGCGCGAAGCTGCTGAACAATCTGACCCTCACAGCCAACCTGGCCGTCGCCGAGGGCGCCTTCGCGCTCGCGGCCCAGTTGGATGTCGATCCGGATATGTTCGCACAAGTGCTGGCGCACGGCTCGGGCAACAGCACCGGCGCGAAGATGCTGCGGCCGGAGAGTGGGTATTCGTTGGCGGCGATGCGCGACACAGCGGGTCCGTTGCTGTGCAAGGACGCCCGGCTCGCCGCCGAGCTGGCGGCGGCGGCCGGAGCCGACGCGCTGAGCGTGTTCGCCGCGGCCGACACGGCTCTCGAGTCCATGGGGTATCCTCGATCCAAGCGGCCACGCGGCCACGCGGAACCGGATCTCACGATCTAGTGGACCGTAATTCCGCTTTCTTTATCAGCCGTTGTTGGCGACCAACTTCCTGATGCTGGTCTCGACGAGTTTGACCTTGGCCAGAATCTCCCCGGCTGTCGCGGTCCAGACGAACGGCTCCGCGGTGGAGTTCCAGTGCTCGATGTAGTCCCGGATCTGTTTGATCGTAAGTGTTCGGTGAACCCGTGGAACGTGGCCCGGCAGACGGTTGTCGCTCGGGGGGCGCTCCGCCCGTGCATTGACGAGATGTTGGTGGTGACACGCCGGCTAGGTGCGTGATGTGCGGGCTGATGGCGGTGTGTGCTGCACGGTGTGACCACCGCGCTGACGGTCGAAGACGCCGACGTGGCGTGCTGGCGTGCCCGTGCCGAGCGGGCGGAGGTTCGTGCCGAGCGGGCGGAGGCTGGTGCCGAGGAGCTCCGGCTCGGGTCGAGGAGTTGTCCGAGCAGGTCGCGGTGCTCAGCCGGATGCTGTTCGGCCGTTCGTCGGAGAAGAGGCGCCCGTCGCCGGGCGTGAGGGACGGAGCGGAAAATCAGCTCCGCGGCGAGCCGGGTGGCGGGGAGCCTGGAAAGCGCGGCCAGCGGCGGGGGAGCAAGGGGCACGGTCGCCGCGACTACTCCCACCTGGACACCCGTGAGGAGGTCCACGACATGCCCGAGGCCGAGCGGGCCTGTTCCGCCTGTACTCCGCATGTTCGGGAAGGGTGCTTTGACCAGCCCGTTTCTTGATCACGGGGGTTTGGTCGGGTCGGCTCCCAGGAGGTCGAGCACGCGCTGCTGCAGCGCGGTAGGCCGGGGGATGTA
>NZ_JBFLUG010000225.1:0-7652 GCF_041008525.1 Parafrankia sp. FMc2
GGGACAGGTCAAACGACAGGCACGCCCACGAGCGGCCAGTGTTCTCGGGAGTCACCTCTCACCGTCGGCCTCAGCCTGGCCGATCAACCCGGGTCGGGCTGCCACCGACACTCACAGTGTTCTCGTTCGTGCCGCGCTGCCAGGGGCTGTGCGGGTCCGCGAAGTAGACCTCCAGCCCTGTGCGGGCGGTCAGCGTGGCGTGCCCGGCCATCTCCTTGCCGCGGTCCCAGGTCAGCGTGCGACGCAGCTGCTCGGGCAGCACGGCGAACGCCTGTATGATCGCCTCCCGGACAGCGTCGGCGCCACGGCCCGCCAACGCCGGACCATTCTTCACCCGCGGCTGATCACCGTAGCCGTCCATGCGTGGCAGGTGCAGCAGGAGAGTGAACCGGGTGGTGCGCTCGACCAGGGTGCCGATCGCGGACCGGTTCAACCCGATGATCAGGTCTCCTTCCCAGTGCCCCGCGACCGCCCGGTCGGCGGCCTCGACCGGCCGGGCGCTGATCCGCACCTCGGGGGTGACCATGCCGTCGCGGCGCCGCCCGGCCCGCGCGCGTGGCACCCGCAGAGCCCGGCCCGTGCGCAGGCAGGCGACCAGCTCACGGTGCAACGCCCCCCGCCCCTCGATGTAAAGGGCCTGGTAGATCGCCTCGTGCGAGATCCGCATCGTCGGGTCGTCGGGAAAGTCGACCGCCAGCCGGCGAGAGATCTGCTCCGGACTCCACGCCCTGGCCCAGCGGCGGTCCTGGCGGCGGGGCTTGTTCCTGCCGGTGAACGGCGCCGTCCACGGGCCAGGCACCACCGTGCCGTCACCACGGCGGACCGGCCCAGCGAGCCGCTCCTGCACATAGTCACGCAGCCGCTCGTTGCCTACGAGCTTGGCGGTCTTGGGCCGGGCGGCCCGACGGTCGCGATGCCACTGCGCGAGCGTGGCCCGGTAGACCAGCGTCCCGCACCGGGTACCGGCGTTACGCCGCAGCTCCCGCGACACCGTCGACGCAGGCCGGCCCAGACCCCGGGCGATCTGGCGGACGCTGTCCCCGCGAGCACGACCCAGAGCGATCTCCTCCCGCTCCGCGAACGACAGATACCTGCCCGAAGGTACAGGGAAGTCCGAAGGGGGCATCCCGCCACACTTCCGGAACCACCGGCTCCCGACCGCCGGCGACACGCCGGCCTCGATACCGGCATCTTCGCTGCTCAGGCCACGTGCGATCGCCGCCCAGAACTGCTGCTGATGCTCGCGGCGCGCCTCAGGCGGTCGCCCCGGCGACCGCATCCCCGCCCGCCCTGTGACCGTCTCGGTCCAGTCCGCTGGCCGTCCCATTCCCACACCTCCGGATCGAGGTGTTGCGACGACCAGTTGAATCCGCCCAATACACGTCTTTCACGCTCGCCGAGCACCTGGACCGAGCCGGCATCGCGGCCTCCATCGGCACGGTCGGCGACGCACTGGACAACGCACTGATGGAATCGACCATCGGCCTGTACAAGACAGAACTGATCAAACCGCGGCGGCCCTGGCGAACTCTGCCCGAGGTCGAGTTGGCCACCGCCGAATGGGCGGACTGGTACAACCACCGACGCCTACATGGTGAGATAGGCCACATCCCACCAGTCGAATGCGAAGCCAACTACTACCTGACAGCCCAGAAACCCCAGGTCACAGTCACAACCTAGAGCCTCCAACCTTCCCGGGGCGGTTCACTGGAGGTCGCCCCGTCCGCCGCGGGTAGGTCCATGTCCGTGAGGTCAGACGGCGGTGCCACCGCAGGACGGTCCCCGGGGGTGACCAGCCGGTGGGCTCGCAGCGTCTTGGGTAGGCGTCGCATGAGTGCGGCGAGGACCGCCCGGTCCGCCCAGTCCCACCGGGGCTTGGACTGGGTACGGCGCAGCACCGCGACCTCGTGCCGTAACACGAGCAGCTCGATGTTCTTGGACGCCGACGAACCGCCGAGGAGAACCAGCCAGCCGCACACCCGAGCGAAGATCAGATAGAGCAAGCGGATCGACATAGCTGACCATCATCCCGCCGGCCCCATACGGCCGCATCTCCCCAGCTCACAGGCCCAGGCCGACTTCTGACACCCCACAGGGCGAGGCGGCGGGCCATGAGGGTGATGAAGGTCCAGAGGTCGGCGTCCTACGTCGGCTGCGGAACCCCCGCCGGGCGTTGCCCCCAGAGTCCATCTCACACCACCAACATCACCAGAAGCCCAGCCAACGTGGCCAACTTCGGCCCCTATCGACCCGCGACGCCCGGCTCCACCGACCGGTCCACCAGTCACGGAACGTCACAGATCACCGGTTCTGAACGCAGCTTCTTCAGGGCCGGCGAGCTCGGGTGAACTCGGCGACAGGACGAAGTCTGGTGTCCCGGGTGCTGGGGCGCCGGTAGCGGATGAGGCGGCGGGCGGACTCCAGCATGTATCCGCGCAGGTCCGCGTCGGAGTAGTCCCGGACACCGGGGGCGAAACCGGCGTCGCGCAGACCACCGAGCAACATGTTCGCGGCGACGAACGCGCCGGGTTCCGAGTCAGGGCCGACGAGCAGCGCGATGATGCGTGTTCCGATGGTGGGGTGCGCGCGATGCTGCTCGATGATCTGAGCGACGGCGAGGTCACCCTGCAGTACCGCGTACAGGGACCGGTTCCGGATGACCAGATCGACCAGGCCGGTCAGCAGCGTGTCGATCTGCGCGCCCCGGAAGCGTTTCCGCTCGGCCTCGTCGGCGAGCGCGGCTAGCTCCTCGAGAACCGGACCAATGAGCGCCAGGACGATCTCACCCTTGGTCTTGAAGTGATAGTAGATTGCGGCCTTCGTCACGCCGAGGGCATCCGCGATCATCTGAAGTGACGTACCGCTCACCCCGTGCTCGGCGAACAGCCCCAACGCGGCCGCGAGCAGCCTGTCCCTTCCCGTTCCACCTTGGACCATCGCCGGTTCCGGCTGTCCTGTCACCGCCCTGACCTCCTCTTTTCTCCCGCGCTGGGTAGGAAGCGATGCCTCGGACTCCTCGTCCCCGCGGTCGACAGCTCGTCGCTGCACGGAGAACTGGCGCACTCACTCTAGCCGATGTAAAGGACCTTGCTAGCCGTACGACAAGCGATTCCCTTTACGGAAGGCTTGTCCTTCACTAGCCGATCGTCTAGTCTGCAGGTCGCAATGACCGGCCGTCCGGCTAGTTGGATGGCTCCGCCGTCACCGTTCTCCGGGCACTGCTGTGCCTCCATCCCGAGGGGAAGATCCGTTGGCCACCTATCTCTATCGGCTGGGTCGCACGGCGTACCGCCGTCGCCGGCTGGTCGTAACACTGTGGGTCGTGGCGCTCGCCCTCGTCGGTGTCGGCGCGGCAACGCTGTCCGGCCAGACCTCGGACGAGTTCTCCATCCCGGGAACCGAGTCCCAGCAGGCCATCGATCTCCTCGACGCACGGATGCCCGCCGTCGGGGCGGACAAGGCGACCGCCCGCGTGGTCTTCACCGTTCCCGACGGGGCGCTCACCGATCCGGGCCGCGAACAGGCCATCGGCGAGGTCGTCGACCAACTCACCGACGTGCCACAGGTCACCCAGGTCAGCGATCCGTTCACTGAGGACGGCGTGTCGACGGATGGGCGTACCGCCTACGCCCAGGTGGCGTTCTCGGTGCAGTCCGCCGAGGTCACCGATGAGGCACGTGACGCGCTGTTCGCCGTGGCCGACACCGCCGAGGACGCCGGCATCAAGGTCGAGTACGGCGGCAGCGCGGTCGAGGGACTGCCCGAGCAGAGCGCCACCGAGATCATCGGTCTCGGGGTCGCCGCGGTCACCCTCGTCATCACCTTCGGATCCCTCGTCGCCGCCGGGCTGCCGCTGCTCACCGCCCTGCTCGGCGTGATGATCGGCATCGGCACCATCCAGATCGCCACCGGGTTCATCGACCTGAGCTCCAGCACCTCCACCCTCGCCCTGATGCTCGGACTCGCCGTCGGCATCGACTACGCCCTGTTCGTCACCTCCCGCTACCGCCACGAGCTGTCGGAGGGTCTGGACGGCGAGGAAGCCGCCGGCCGCGCGGTCGGCACCGCCGGCTCCGCGGTCGTGTTCGCCGGCCTCACCGTCGTCATCGCGCTCGCCGCGCTCGCCGTCGTCGGCATCCCATTCCTGACCGCGATGGGCCTCGCCGCCGCCGGCACCGTGGCCGTGGCCGTTGTCATCGCGCTCACCCTGCTCCCCGCCGTATTCGGCTTCGCGGGCCAGCGGATCGTCGGAGGCGGGATCCCCGGCCTACGCACCCCCGACCCGGAAAACGACAGCACCCCACCGACCATGGGCGAACGTTGGGCGCGCCTGGCCGTGCGGCGGCGTTGGCCGGCGGTCGTGGTCGCGGTCTTCGCGCTCGGCCTGGCCGCCGTGCCCGCCACCGACCTGCGCCTCGCGCTGCCCGACGACAGCACCGCCGCGTCCGACACCACCCAGCGCAAGGCCTACGACCAGCTCAGCGCCGGATTCGGACCCGGCTTCAACGGACCGCTGCTTCTCGTCGTCGACGGCGCCGGCAGTCCCGACCCGAAGGCCGCCGCCGACAAGGTCGCCGCGACCGTCACCGGCCTGCCCGGTGTGGCCGCGGTCAGCGAACCGACGTTCAACGAGACCAGCGACACCGCCACGCTCTCGGTCATCCCGACCTCGGGTCCCAGCGAGCCGGCCACCGAGGACCTCGTCCACGCCATCCGGGGCCAGTCCGGGGCCCTGGCGGCCGCGACCGGCGCCACAACCTCGATCACCGGTCAGACCGCGGTGACCATCGACGTCTCGGAGAAGCTCGGTGACGCGCTGATCCCCTACCTCGTCGTCGTCGTCGGCCTGGCGTTCGTGCTCCTCGTTCTGGTGTTTCGCAGCCTCCTCGTCCCCCTCAAGGCCACCGCCGGGTTCCTGCTCAGCGTGATCGCCACCTTCGGCGCGGTCGTCGCCGTGTTCCAGTGGGGCTGGCTGGCGGACCTGCTCGGCGTCGACAGCACCGGGCCGATCGTCAGCATCCTGCCGATCTTCCTCATCGGGGTGCTGTTCGGTCTCGCGATGGACTACGAGGTCTTCCTCGTCACCCGCATGCGCGAGGAGTTCGTCCACGGACTCGCGCCCGACGACGCCGTCATCAGCGGTTTCCGGCACGGCGCCCGCGTCGTCACAGCCGCCGCCATCATCATGATCAGCGTCTTCGCCGGGTTCATCCTCTCGGAAGACGCGATAATCAAGTCGATGGGTTTCGCGCTCGCGTTCGGCGTCCTCGTCGACGCCTTCATCGTGCGGATGACCCTCGTGCCCGCTGTCATGTCGCTGCTCGGCCGCCGGGCCTGGTGGCTACCGGGCTGGCTCGACCGGCACCTGCCCGACATCGACGTCGAAGGAAAGAAACTTCTCAAGCCGGCTCCCGCGACCGGCGAGGGCGACCACAACCCGGCACTCGCGCCCGACGGCGCGACCTCTCCCCCGGCACAGCGCGGGTCCCCCGCGCAGAGGGCCACGCAGGCCACCACCGCCAGAGACCAACCCGTCCGATGAGCCAGCGCTGACAAACGGCCGGCGCCCGCCGACACGGCGGAGCGCCGGCCGTTCGCCGGCCACTCCCGCACCCCTCACCTAGCCCGGATCTTCGTGCCTCGACCGGGTGTGATCGCGGGCTGCCCACGCCACCCTGCCCGCCCTCGCGTGCGGGCACTAATGGGACGTACCGGGTCGCGATACGGCAGGCTCGGTGCCGGTAGCCGCCGGTGGGTGAGCACTCTTGGGCACAGGGCCTGCGAGCTCTAGCAACAGACCGTGCCCCTGCCGGTGGTCGGGAGAGCGAACTACCGATGGGATGTCGTGGCCGTCGATCGTGACGTGACCATTTGACCATGAGGGCGTGGCCGATCTCCTGTGGGCTGCTGGTTGTGCTGCCGGCGCGGAGGAGGCTTGGGTGTTGTTTGTCGGGGACGACTGGGCGGAAGATCATCACGATGTGGAGGTGCAGGACGAGACCGGTCGGCGGCTGGTGAAGGCGCGGCTGCCGGAAGGGCTGGTCGGGATCACTCGGTTACACGAGCTCGTCGGTGCGCACCTGGCCGAGGACGCCGGCCCGGACCAGGTCGTCGTCGGGATCGAGACGGATCGCGGTCCGTGGGTGTCAGCGCTGGTCGCGGCGGGCTACCAGGTGATCGCGATCAACCCGCTGCAGGCGGCCCGCTACCGGGAGCGGTACTCCACGTCCGGGGCCAAGAGCGACGCGGGTGACGCTCACGCGCTCGCGGACATGGTTCGCACCGACCGCCACCAGCTGCGCCAGGTCGCCGGCGACGGTGACCTGGCCGAGGCGGTGAAGGTCACCGCGCGGGCGCATCAGACGCTCATCTGGGATCGCACGCGCCAGGTCCTGCGGCTGCGCGCCGCACTCGTCGAGTCGTTCCCCGCCGCGGTGGCGGCCTTCGACGACCTGGCCGCCGCCGACACGTTGGAGCTACTCGCCAAGACACCGACTCCGGACCTGGCCCGACGCCTGACCGTCGCGCAGATCTCCGCCGCTCTCAAGCGGGCCCGCCGCCACGACATCGCGGAGAAGGCACGCAGGATCCGGGCCGCTTTCCAGGCCGGTCAGCTGCCGGTCCGCCACGCCACGGCCGCTGCCTACGGCGCGGTCGTGCGCGCCCAGACCACGCTGATCAGCGCGCTCAACATCGAGATCGACCGGCTCGGTGAGCAGGTCGGTGCCCATTTTGGCCAGCACCCGGACGCTGAGATCCTCCCGTTCCCAGCCCGGCCTGGGACCAGTCCTCGCCGCCCGGGTGCTCGCCGAGTTCGGAGATGACCCGAAGCGCTATGCCGACGCGAAGGCGCGGAAGAACTATGCCGGGACCAGCCCCATCACCCGCGCCTCCGGGAAGAAGACGGTCGTGATGGCCCGCTACGCCCGCAACAGCCGGCTCGCAGACGCCCTGCACCAGCAGGCCTTCTGCGCCCTGAGAGCCTCACCCGGCGCCCGCGCCTACTACGACCAGATCCGTGCCCGCGGCGCCGGCCACCACGCCGCGCTCCGCCAGCTCGCCAATCGCCTCGTCGGCATCCTCCACGGCTGCCTGAAGACCCGCACCCTCTACAACGAGGCAACCGCATGGCCACAGAAAGTCACACTCGACGCCGCCGCTTGACATCCAAAAACATGGGATGTCTGTTGCATCCGGCGACTCCAGCCGATCTTGACCGCAGATCTTCCCGTAGCTGAGCCTTCGTGGGGCTCGGTCGGCAGGTCGACGGTGCTCCAGCGACCGGATTGGGCGTCCTCCAACAGGAAGATTTTCGGTCAAGATCTCCCGGCCCCGCCGGATGCAACAGCGCCGGACAGAGGCTGAACGGCGTGCTCGAAGCACAGTGCGTAGGCCCCTCGGGCGGCCGCCTCACCAGACTCCTATGCGGGCTCAGGTCCCAAACATCACGCGGTGTCGGCGAAGACCCCCGACGTCATTTTCACGCCCGCGAGGCGTCCCCCGGGGACACGGACGACTCCTATGTCAAGCCGCGAGCTGACGGTCATCTGCGGGCGCCGGTGAGGGCGGTGCGGTGTGGCTGCGCGCGTCGGCGCGGAGGGCGGTGAACACGACGTCGGACAGCCGGCGGCGCAGCAGACGGACGGCTTCGG
>NZ_JBFLUG010000226.1:0-7629 GCF_041008525.1 Parafrankia sp. FMc2
ATCAGCGCACTACGCCTGGCCGGGCACAAGAGCATCGCCCCCGCCCTGCGGGCCACCGCCCGCAGACCCGAGCGCGTCCTCCAGATCATCGGCCTGATCAGCGAAAAGGGACTTTGACGGAGCCCTGCTGAGGAGGCATCAATGCCCGAGGTCTTCATCAACTACCGCACCGGCGACGGTAACAAGACGTCGATCACGATCGAACGGGAGCTCTCCCACCGTTTCGGAAGCGAGCGGATCTTCCGGGCTTCGAAGTCGATCCCGCTCGGGTCGCAGTGGCCCGAGGAGCTGCTGGTCAACGCGCGGCGGTGCGCGGTTCTGATTGCCGTGATCGGCCCGAAATGGGCGCAGCACGAGGCGTTGCGCGATCCGCAGGACTGGGTGCGGCGGGAGCTCCTCGAGGCGCACCGCAACAACAACACCATCATCGCGGTCATGGATGGCCATGAGGTGGACCGGCTGCGCAGCTCCGACCTGCCTCCGGAACTCGACTGGTTCGCCACCAGCCAGTCCTACCGCCTGGACGAGCACAACATCGGGCGTGACCTCAACACCCTCGGCGACAAGCTGAGCGAACTCGTCCCGGCCCTGCGCGCCGCCGACGCCAGCCGGGCGGACTCGGCGGTCCCGCAGCTGGCCACGAACTCGGTCGGGGAGGCATACGGCACAGTCCTGTCCGGCGTCACCGTCACCGACGGTGACGCCGGGGGAACCATCGTGAAGGGAACGAGTGGGGCGGTGAACGTCGGGCCGGGGAACTTCTACAACAACTCGCCGCAGTTCTCCGGAAACGGCGTCAACTACACGGCGGGTTCCCACACGGGCGACATCAACCAGCGCTTCTCCGTCGCGCCGGAGGCACCGGGGCAGGAATGAGCGATCAGACGAACATCAGCATCGGCGGTGCCGGGGTTCTCAACCTCTTCACCCACGGCGGATCTGCGGACAACCGGGCAGATGCGTGGACCCCGCACCGGATTCCCGAGGATGACCTTACCTGGCTATATGACCGGTTCGTCCAGCCACCTGGCTACCGAGAGGCACGCAGGGTCCTGATGGTCCATCGAACCGTGCTGCTGCGCGGAGAATCTGGCAGTGGACGACAAACAACGGCGCGGATGCTTCTCCATGATCTCGCCAGGCCGTCCGGCACACTCCATGCCCTTTCACCGGAGACCGACGATGGCGGCCCGACGATTCCACCGGATCGTATCGATGCCGGTGACCAGATGTGGCTTGACCTCACTACCGCGGATGACGTCCTCTGGCGCAGGATCAACGGCGAGCTGCCGGCGCTCCGTGCGACCGTGGAGGATCGCAGGGCGTATCTGGTGGTGATTCTCCCGGAGCGGGCACGTGTTCCCAGCGACGTCGACCGGATCCTCGTCGAGATCGAGCGGCCCGACGCAACCGAGGTCCTGCTGAGGCACCTGCGGACGGCGCAGATTGATCTCGGTGAGAAGGCCCAGCTCGATGCCGACCTCGCCGCCGCTCCGGGGCGAGTTCCTCCCCTGCGGTGGGTGGCAGAACTCGCCGCGCTGGTCTGTCGCGCACGTGACCGGGACTCCACCGGCGGCGCCGCCCAATGGTACGCACGCGCCAAGGCTGCCGTGGCCGATCAGTCGCTTCGGGTAGCGGAGATACTGCGAGAGGTCGACGGTGGTGTCGATAGTGGTCTCGAACGGGCGCTTCTGCTGACGGTCGCGATGGTTCATGAGGGGTCGTTGCGCGATGTGCACGCGGCCGCCGAGATGCTGTTGCAGGTCACGGAACACCCGCCGACGGAGACGCCGCTGCTGTTGCGGAACGATCTCGCGGCGTGCCTCGACACCATCGATGCCGGCGAGGATGCGTCCGGCCAGGTCCACTTCACCCGGCTCGGCCTCGACGTGGCCGTTCGTCTGCACTACTGGAACCATCGGCCCGATCTGCGGCCCTATCTGATCCGCTGGATCGACCGAGTGGTCGAGTCATCCGTCCTGACGCAGGACGGGCTCATGCAGCTGGTCACCCGCTTTTCCGAGCAGTGCCTGCAGAACCGCCACCCGGATGACCTGTCCACACTCCAGGAGAAGGTGCGGAGATGGACGGCCGGGTCCACGTCCCCTTACGGGCAGAGTGCGTGCGCGGCGTCACGGGCTCTCGACTGCGCACTGCGAAACGAGGCCGCCGCCGGTCAGTTCCGGAGAAAGATCCTCGACTGGTCGACGGAGCCGAAGCTCAGTGCCGCTCTCACCCACGTTCTGGTCGAGATGTGCGTCGAGGTGATCTCGGAGCGATATCCCGATCAGGCTCTGGTCCGGCTGCACCATCTGACCCGCCGCCACCGTGACCTGACAGAGCCGCGGTCGGCGCTGCTGCGACTCGTCGAACAGGTCCCGGGCCTGCGGCGGCAGATGTTCGACCGGCTCGCGCAGACCTTCGGCTCGGTGATGGGCTCGGACCGGGCGCGATGGGCTGTGGACACCGGCCTCTTCCTGGACCTTTCCGCGCCCGAGGTCCTCCTGTACCCCCATGACCGTCTCGCCGAGCCACTTCTGGACGAGCCTGCGGTGCGCGAGCATCTCGCTCTCTGCTGGGGCGGTGTGCTGACCACGGAGCCGGCTGTCTGGGCTGGACGCCTGCGCAGTTGGCTGCTGGCGTTGACGAAGGACGAGCAGCATCGCGAGACGGTCCTGGATCTGCTGGTGGCCGGTTGCCACCGGCAGGTCGACGCTCTCTCGGCTCTGTACGAGGTCGCCGGTACCTGGGCTGAGGACGCCTCCGCCACCGAGGCCTCGGCACGTGACCAGATCAGAACACTGCTGCTGCGGAAGATCCGTACAGCGCGTAGACCCATATCGAAATGACTCGCAGATGATGAGCCTGTTTCGTTGCACCTCGCTCGACCGCGATCGTCGCGGGTCGACGCCAACGATGGAAAATCCTCAATGCAGGGGGGAAATGCTGTGCTGTTCGGCCGTAAATACTTTCTCGGCCTACTCGGCGCCGCCGGAGGGCTGGTCCTGGTTCTTGTCCTTCCCTGGAGCAGGCTGCCCTGGGGGCGGCTGGTGGTGCTGCTCGTACTGGCCGCTGCTGTCACCGGGCTGATTCTCCTGCGCAGACCCGCTCGTCGCCATCGCGGGTTCGCGGATGTGGGCGATCATTTCCCGCCGCCCGCACCGATGCCGGCCATGGCGCCGATCAACGAGACCCGTCTGGATGACGTCAGAGTTCCGAGTGACACCTGCGACTACTATTTCCAGTTCTCGGCCACCGTACGCTGGGCGCAGACTGATCCGCATCGGGTCACCACGCTCGTCAACCAGGCCGCCGCCGCGTGTGAGGTGATCATGCAGCGTGCCAGGCAGGTGACCGAGAAGATTTCGCCGGCTCAGGTGGCGCTCGCGGCCCAGGAGCTGGGGGGAGCACTTGGCTATCCGGAGCCTGATCGCTCCGGCAGCCTCATGGTGATGGCCGAGGGCATCAAGCTCGCACTCGACCACGAGGATCAGGAACGTCTGCGAAAACTTGCGGACCTGCGCAAGGACGAGGAGATCTGGCAGGCGCAGTGGCGCTCGGATCAGCGCAGGCGTCAGCACCTCGCGGACGACGTACTCAGGGACACCGGCAGCACCGTCGTGTGGTGGCTTGCCCGTAACGACCACAAGGTCGACACAGCCGTCGGGGATCTGCACAAGCTCGCCCGGTTGTCCGCCGCCGCGAACAACCGCGACCTGCCGGACTGGTATCACCGCCTCGACCATTCCCCGGTGCGGCCGACGGCCTCCGATCCGAGCGGCTCAGACGACTTGGGGGACACGGACAATCTGGGGAACGTCATCCTCGCCGGACCGCCGGACATGCCGCCGGAGACGGCTGCCGGCGTCCTGGAGAGGCTGCTGGACACGGCAGGCCTGGGGCGGGACCAGGACAAGGACCGGAGGCTGCGACGGCTGCTCACCGACGAGATCGCCGAGGTCTTCCGCGACCACCAGTTGGACGACTTCGCGCGGATCGTGCGTCCGACGCCTTCCGCTGCCTCTCCAACGAGCCCGGCGGGGCCCGTGTCTGCTCCTCCACCTACTGACCAGGATTCGGATGGAGGCCGCCGTGTGGATGCGGATCCGGCCGGCGGTGCTGACGGGCACGCGCACCCGGTGGCAGGAGTCGACCAGGCCGCCGACGACAGCGGCACTGGGCCGCTGGGGGACCGGCGCAGGTAGGGCGGTCGCCTACTACCTCCCTCGACGTCGCGGACTGGTCGGGTACGTTCCCGTCGATGTCCAAGCTGGCCGTGCGGGCCGAGGCGTCGGAGTCCACCGCCCGGCGTGCGCTCTCTCGGGCCTGCCAGCGCCCGGCCCGCGGGCCGGGCGCTGGGTGGGTACCCCGGTGCTGGGTGATGTGGGGTCGGAGATCCAGGCATCCGCGAGGGTGGTCTGCAGCCAGTCGGCGAGATCGACGGCGAGGTCGGCCGGGGGTGTTGCGGGGGTGGCGAAGAAGGTGGTGACGCCGCCGCGGGAGCTGCGGGCGGAGACGGGCCAGGCGCTGATCCAGCCGGGCAGGTCCGGTTCCGGCACGGTCACGCCCATCTGTGCGCAGGCTTCGTCCGGTGTGGTGGGGCTGTCCGCCGCCCATTGCAGTGCGCGGGACAGTTCGGTGTTGTCCGGGTCGTCGACGGTGACGATGAGCCGGCGGGAATGGGGGAGGAGTTCGGCCAGTGCCGCGGCCACCGCCTCTTCGACGCGCCGCCGGGAGGAGAGCAGGTGCGCGGCGGCGACGGGCGGCGGTTCGGTGGCGCCGTCGGTCGACGAGTCGTCCTCCTCTGACAGGATGAGGTCAATCACCGTCGCTTAGGCAATGGATGGGCCTTCGTTCGGATATCCCCGCATCCCACGGCCCCGCCTTCCTGGCGCTTTCGCATGCCGACGACCTGAACTGACACCAGTATTCCACCCCACCCCACCCCACCCGGCCCGGCTCGAACGGGCAGGATGGGGCCCATGGCCGCCATTGTTGTCGCCGGCGTGGTGAACGTGCAGCAGACGATTCCGGTGGATGGATTCCCGGTGTTCTACAGCCCGGTGCGCTACTCGCGCCTCCCGCTGCGCCTTGAGGTCGCCGGGGTCGGTGGGAACGTCGCGCGGGGCCTGGTGGCGCTGGGTGACGAGGTGCGGCTGGCGACGTTCCTCGCCCAGGACGCCGCCGGCCGCCTGGCTCGGGACACCCTGACCCGCGAAGGGCTCGCCGATTCGGGAGTGCTGGACACGGATGCCTCCGCGCAGTCCGCCGTCCTCGTCGATCCTGATGGCCGCCGGCAGATCATCACGGATCTGAAGGGTCTGCCCACTGCCCGCTATCCGGCACCCGTGTTCCGCGCGTTGCTGGACGGGGCGGAGCTGGCATCGATCTCCACGATCGGGTTCGCCCGCGACCTGCTGCCCATTGCCACCGCCGCAGGGGTTCCGATTGCCGTCGATCTGCAGGCGACCAGTGGCCTGGACGACACCTACGCCGCGGACTGGCTCATGCATGCGTCGATCGTCTTCTGCTCGGCGGAGAACCTCACCGTGGCCCCGGCGGAGTTCGCCGCGCAGGTCCTGGCCGCCGGGCGTGCCCGGATCGTCGTCGTCGGTCTGGGAGCGCACGGCTGCCTGCTGGCGGTGGCAGGCCGCGCCCCTCGCACCGTCGCAGCCCGAGCGCCGTTCGGAGTGGTAGACACCACCGGTGCCGGTGACGCGCTGTTCGCCGGGTTCCTGCACACCTGGCTGCGAACAGGTGACCCGGACCAGTCGATCATCACCGCGGCGCTCGCCGCCGGCTGGACGGTCGGATTTCCGGGAACAGGCCGGTATCCCACCGGCGCCGACCTCGACGCGTTGGCCTCCAGCGCCGCGCGCGAGCTGGGCTGAACCCGTCGTGCTACCGCCCCCGTGGCCCCGGCCCGCGGCCGGCTGTGGACGAGCAGGCCGGGCCGGTTCGGAGCCGGCGGGCCGATTACACGGCCGTGACGGCGAGGGCG
This sequence comes from Parafrankia sp. FMc2, assembly GCF_041008525.1. Lineage (NCBI taxonomy): Bacteria > Bacillati > Actinomycetota > Actinomycetes > Frankiales > Frankiaceae > Parafrankia > Parafrankia sp. FMc2. The sequence continues at coordinate 6,002 of NZ_JBFLUG010000226.1, forward strand.
GTGCGGTCGATGCGGGCGAGGAGCTCGCGGGCTCCGGGCTCGCGTTGGTAGGGCGCGAGACGTCCGCGGAGGTCCTTCATCGCGGTGACGTAGCGGGCGGAGGTCGGGACTCCGGCGGCGATGTCCATGGCCTGGTGGGTGGCGGCGATGGCTGCGTCGATGTCGTTGGTCTGGGCGTAGCCGACGGCGACGACGGTCTGGGAGAGCGCCCCGCGGCGGCCGCGGTTCTGTTTGCGGGCGGCGGTGACGGACTGGCGGGCGTAGCGCTGGGCCTCGGCGGGGTCACCGACGTCGCGGAGGCTGTTCGCGATCTCGCCGGCGATGTAGGGCTCGTCGATGAACTTCGCCCACTCGGGTTCGTTGCCGACGTTGATGAGACCGAAGGTCCGCTCCGCGGCGCTGATGGCCTGGGCGGTCTCGGTGCCACGGCCCATCGCAGCCAGCGCGCGAGCCTCCAACACGTAGAGATCTGTCAACGCGGCCGGGGCGCGCAGGCCACGCAGACCGTGCTGGCCGGTGCGGGCGAGACGCAACCCCTCCTCGGGATGGCCGAGCATTGTCGCCTGGTCGGCGAGACCAGCGAGGACGTGGGAACCGAGCATCCGGTTCCCGGACGCCTCCGCGAGGCGCAGCGACTGGATGAGGTAGCGCTGCGCGAGACCATGCTGTCCGCTGTCGAAGGCCATCCACCCGGCGAGGTAGGTCTGCTCCGCGGCCACCTCGGCCAGTGCCTGCTGGATCTGCGCCGGCTGGGATTCCTTGAGCAGTGGCAGGACGTGTTCGGTGAGGTACTGGGCCACCGCCCGGCGGGCGATCTCCCCGCCGCCCTGGATGACGTCGATCTCCTGGAACACACCGAACATCGTCCGGAGGTGGTCGTGCCCAGTGCCGCCACTTCCAGAGCGGACGGTTGCGCCGCGCGGGACCCCGCTCCGGAACCGGAGCAGCGGCCAACCGTGCTTCTCGTCCCCTGGGGTGCGAACGGGCGGGCAATCGTCGTGCAGGCGGGGTCGGACTCGGTCGACCTGAGCCGGGTGCTCGCGGAGCTTCCCGCAGGGCTCGAGTTCTCGGAGTCCTACGGCGACGTCGACGTGATCCTCGTCTACCGGGCTCCGGGTGCTCCGTTCCCTGGCCCGAAGCCAGGCGGCCCAGACGACATCCTCTCCTCGGGGCGCCGCCGGGCCGCCGAGACGAGAACGCACCGCTGCGTGCGCACGCGCTGATCCAGGTACATCCTCAGACCGGCGCTGGGACGGGCCGGGCTCGGCGAGTGGGAGTTTCACCCACCGCCGGGCCCGGCCCGCCCGCGTTGCGCTCCTGCGTGCTGAGGGACCCGCCAGATCAGGGTCAGGTAGTGGTCCATATCAAGTTCGCATATTCTTCTGCCCCCGCCAGTCCTTTTGCTTGACGCTTACTAACTAGAAACTAAGTTATCGGAGCGTTGGTCGGTCGGCGTCGAGATTCTGAGAATGTCGTGAGATAATTGAATCATGGAGCAAGGGTCCGGTTCTCGCATTCCTCGACGCATGCTGGAGGATGTCCGGCTACTTGCGTTGAACGCAGTGGACAGGGGTATGCATCCGCGAGATGCGGCGTTGGCGTTCGGCGCCGGCGTTTCCACCGTGTAC
>NZ_JBFLUG010000227.1:0-7542 GCF_041008525.1 Parafrankia sp. FMc2
CGCCAGCCCCACACCCACCCCGCGGCACTTCGCCCGCCCGGCTCCCACCTGCCCCAGCCGGTAGACCTGGCGCCGCCGGTGCCCGACGCCACGATCCGCCCGTTGCGGACGTACGCCGCCCTCGCCACAGCCACCGCCGGGACGGTGCGGCAGACGTCGCGAGACAGCACCGGGGCCGCAGCTCGCCCGTGACCGACAGGATCGTCCGCAACGCCCCGAGGGCGGTCACCCGTCCGCTGCCGGCGTCCTGTAAGCTTCAGTTGCTTCCAGGGGGTGTAGCTCAGCCTGGTAGAGCGCCTCCCTCGCACGGAGGAGGCCAGGGGTTCGAGTCCCCTCACCTCCACTCGACTTGGACGCCCCTTCGCCTTCCAGGAAGGCGAAGGGGCGTCTTCGTTATATCTGCCCGGGGGTCGAGCCCCCGGACCCCCACGTGCGCGATTGCCCTGGGCGGGTCGGGGGTGTTCGGGCGCGGTCAGAGGTTCGAGTCCCCGCGAGCCGGCCCGCCGTGCTCGCCGATCTTTGGCCGGCTTCGCGGTGGTCCGCGATGTTTTCGGGGGACGCCCCCGATCCCCCCCCACGGGCGCGATCGTTGTTCGGGTCGGGGTGTTCGGGCGGGGTGGGGGTTCGAGCCGGCCTTGAGCGTCGGCCGTGTCTGCACGAGGCATGGACGATGCACTACAGAAGCTTCACTCCGGCTTTCTCGGCACGGACTCGTAGCTGGTTGAGCGAGATTCGCTGGCCGTCGACTTGGACGAGCCAGAGGTCCATGCCCCTACGGGTGGGCCGGCCGGTGATCCCCTTGAGAGCAGCGTCGGGCGAGTTGTACCTCACGCCCTCGTAGAGCTCGACCAGGCCTCGGGGTACCACCGTGGCCTGGTGTTCGGTCCCTTCATGGACTGTGTAGATCTTCTGGCCTACCTGAATGACTTCCGCCCGCACCATCCTCGCCAAGGTGGTCCTGCCTCCGGCGGCTGCCTTCGTCGCACCCGCAGTCCGTCTCTGCGCAGGCGCTGATCTCTTCTTGGGCGCAGGCGAGTGGTTGGCCACAGGCGTTGTCTCCTGTCCGAAGCCGAGCGCCGCCGGACTCCAGATCCGTTCGCTCAGAGCGATGTACAGCTCACGCCGTGCCCGGACCGTGTCGGCGATCACCGGGTTATCGCCGAACGAGCGGAAGGTCCCCGCTAGGCCGTGCGAATCGATAAATCGTCGCAGTATCGGATAGTTCTGACGGTGGGCGGGATGGAGGATTGCGAGCAGGTTCGGCTGGCGGCGGTAATGGGCGATCTTCTCGCCATAGGGCATGTCTTGCAGGCTCGCGTTGTCGTTGGCAGGCAAGAGGACGAGGGCTCCGATCTGATTACGCAGATTCTCGAAATGGCGAGGGCTAAGCCCTTGCATGCCCGGATCGAAAGTCGTCGGCCACAGGTGTTCGATCTGCCAGCGGTCGGCTCGAGCGGTTCGCTCGAGGTACTGGCGGATGTCGTACTGTTTGACGGTCTCTGTCTCCACGTAGGCGATCAGTCGGGCGAGCAGGTAGCGCACCTGGTCGATGTTTCCGGGCCGGAAGGCGAACGCCTCCATGTCAGCGAACGGCTGGTCTTCCTCGGCAGTAGCGTCCCTCAGCACGCTCGCGACATCAGCCAGGTTTACGCACTTGCGCAGGGCGGGGATCAGCGCGCTCAGTTCTTCGAAGAGGTGCTGGTCGTCGACGTGGTCGCCGGCGATCGCGCGAAGCACGTACCGACGGTCGATGTAGTTGGCAAGTAACCGGGCCTTGTCCTGCACAGTTATGGTGTCGTCCCCGGGCTTGACCGCGGCGAGTAGAACCTTGTACTGGGATTCAATCCCGTTCACGGCGTTGTAGTAAATGCTCTCGAGTGCTCGCTCGCTTCGAGGTGCTTCGGCGGCTGAGAGGAACATCTGGTAGTTTCGGGCCATCGATGTCAGATCGTCGATGAACTTCGCATAGTCGTCCTCATCGCGTAGTTTCAGGTCTGGCGTATGGTCGCGCACCCACGCGTTCAGGTTCTCGCTGATCTCTTCGGCATCGGTCGATGTGTGACTGGCCAGGTCCGCGTGCTGCGCGACTAGGGCATCACGGAGGAAGTTTCGTGGTACGTCTGGATCCTGCCGAGCTGCCGTGAGTTCGCTTAGCATCGCCCGCCATGATCTGTTCAACTCGTCTTGGCGATCCCCGGAGCTCGAGAGTAGAAAGCTCTTGACGAGGTCGACCGAGGTCAGGCGGGCACCACGGTCGTTCATGGTCTCGAAGATCTTAAAGCCGTGATGCTTGTTCACAGCCCGGATCCCGGCCATCACGACGCGGTCGCGGAGCCAGTCCGTGAAGTCGTGAAGCGCATCGTCGATCTCCTGCTCGCGAAGGAGAGCGTCGAGCTGCTCGGCGCGGTCCCACAGGTTCCGGAGCGACAGCGACGCATTGGGTGGCAGTCGGTAGAGTCGGTTCTCGTGCCGGGCGCGGAGCAGCGGTTCCCGCTCGTCGGCATAGATCCTGATCCGGAACTCCGCCCCAGTGCCTGGTGGGTAATGCTCGATCAGGTTGTTGAGCGCATTGGCGATCTGGATTTCATTGCGTTCGAGTGCGAGCCGGCGCAACACGATGAACAGGAGGTGTAGCGTCGTGAACCGCTGCTGGCCATCCACGAGGACGCGTTCGCCGGGACGCTCTTCGTAGTAGACGAAGGGACCGAGGAAGTAGGGTTCGCCCTCGGCGAGGCGCCTTTTGCGGCTTGCCCGCCGGTTCCAGCTGTTGTTGAACTCGTTCCAAAGGTCAAGTACAAGCCGGCGAACGTCGCTGGCAGGCCACGAGTACTCACGCTGATAGTAGTCGATCGTATAGATGTGGGCCTTAAACAGGTCCTGCAGGTTCTGTGCGCCCTCCATGTGACCAGCGACCATGCGTCCCCCTCCGCCCCGATGCCCAGAGATATCTTGACGATGCCGCTGGCCATCCGTCATCGAATCGGCTGGATTCGTCCTCGCCTCCGCGGGACTTGTGGTCCGCGCGCCCGAAGATGTCCTCGCGGACGAGGCGGGTCTGTTGCGTCGGTCGAGATCGTGTCGTGCCTCTGCGGTCCAGACGCCACAAACCGGTTTGATCGACTACTTGGGCCGCCTGGCGGCAGGACTCATGCCAAGGTCATGTCGTATGGGCCGGCGAATGGACCGAAAGACGAATGGCGTATCCTATCGGATACGCTTCAGGTCGTGATGGAGGGGGAATGGTGGAGTCGCTGGCGGGCCGGCTGATCGAGTCGGCGAGACTGGAGGCGGGCTTGTCCGGGGCCGAACTCGCGCGGCGGGCGCGCACGTCGCGGCCGACGTTGGCGGCCTATGAGCACGGGGTGAAGTCACCGACGTTGGAGACTGCGACGCGCCTGCTGGCAGCGGCGGGCTTCCGGCTCGACGCGGTGCCGGTGCCCTCGTTCGAGGTCGTGGTGGACGGGCGGGGCCGACCGTTCACCGTGCCGGATCGGCTGCCCCGGCTCCCCATCCGGCAGGCGATGGCCCAGGTACGCCTGCCCGTCCATCTGAACTGGTCCGACCCCGATCGGACCTACGACCTCACGGACCGCCGACAGCGCCACCGGCTGTACGAGATCGTCCTGCGCGAAGGGACGGCGGAGGACATCCTCGCCTACATCGACGGGGCACTGCTCGTCGACGCCTGGCCGGAGCTGGTCCTTCCCGCCCCGATCCGGCAGGCCTGGAAACGGGTCGCCTTCAGGTGATCACATCGTTGCAGCGGGCGGTCGCGCGGATCTTCTTCGGGCTACCCGAAAGCGCGGGCTTCGCGGTCGCGGGCGGCGCCGCGCTCATCGCGCGTGATCTCGTCGACCGCCGGACCCGCGACGTCGATCTGTTCACCGCGCTCCCGCCCACGGCATCGATCCCCGACACTGCAGCGGCATTCGAACGCGCGGCGGCTTCGGAGGGCTGGGCCACCCGGCGGATCCAGCTCACGGACAGCTTCGCCCGACTCGTCGTCGAAGCAGACGGCGAGGCGCTGATCGTGGATCTTGGCATCGACAGCCCGCCGGACGAACCACCCACCCTCACCGAACTCGGCCCGACACTCGGCGCTCGTGACCTGGCGGCCCGCAAGACCCTCGCCCTGTTCGGTCGAGCCGAGGCGCGCGATTTCACCGATGTGCACGACCTGGCGAACGTCTTCACCAAGGATGAACTCGTCCACCTCGCCCAAGCCCAGGACGGCGGCTTCGACCTGCAGGTGTTCGCCGACATGATCGGAACCATCGGCCGGTTCACCGACGACGATCTGGGACTGCCCCATCCAGACGCCGAGCGGCTGCGCCACTTCTTCCACACCTGGCGTCAGGAAGTCACCGGCGGATGAGCGAAGACCGGCCCACCCGGATCTCAGTTCAACTATGCGCACGATTGTGGTCACCGGACACGTCCCGGCGTCCAGGCCCACCAGACCCGCGGAACACACGTTCGACTAGATGGCTGATGTTGGCGACCGGAGACTCACGGAACATCGCCCCTGGTCAGGAGCCTCGTGGAGACCGGCCGGACGGTGATCTCAGGTCCCTGGACCAAGATCAGACGGTTCTTATTGTGTTGCGTTAGGTCCACCAGAGTTGCCATGTTCGAATCCGGATCATGGTTTCTCTGTGTCTCGGTTAGCAATGCGCCGTCCGGTGAAGTCCCGGGCGGCGCTTTTGTCTGCCCGCTGTGGGCTCTGGTGTCGCCGTGGGCGAGTACAACAGTCGATCCTGTGGGGAGTGTGGGCTGAGGGTCTCGGAGCCCTCTGGGGTCCGCTGAGCGTTGATCAGGTTCTTGGTCTCGGTGGCGAGCCGCTGATCAAGATCCTTTCCGAGGAGCTGAGTCAGCGGCGGGTGCAGGTCCGCCGTGCGGATGCCACGGTCGTAGATCCAGAACCGGTGAAACACCGCCTGGTTCAGTTGCCGTTCCACCGTGGCGGGACCCGGTTCTCTCGCGCGGTTGGAAGAATCGTCGACAGGGGATTGACTCGGTCGGGTACAGTACCTGATACCGAACGTAAAGATCCGCTTGTCTAGGTTGATCCGCGGCACGATGTGGAGCCCTGTCTCTGGGGTTGACCGTGAATCCTCCGAGGACTGCGGCTGTCATCGGAAGACTGCCTGTCCTCGTCGTGGTGGCGGAACTATGGAACCGGCTGTCGGAGCCCTGCGAACGGCCAGAACGAACCACGAAGATCCACAGTGATGTCAAGCGCACCCTCTCCAAGACGACAGGACCGATGATCGGGACCTGTGAAGCGCGGCGCGAAACGCCGTGCTTCCCCTGTAGTTATTCCCCGTGAACGCATCCGGCATTCGCCGCGAAAACCAGGCAGAAAGTCCCGACCTTCCCGGGGGAAGCGATTCCGGATCGACCGCTTCCTCGATCATGTCCGGTCCCGCCCGTGGCGCATTCTCGAATGCGCCGGACCGGCCCGTCGCCGCTGTCGCACGGCGGCCGCTGTCGTCACGGAAAGTAGCGACTGCTGGCGCGGGAGGGCTGCTAATGTTAGCAGCCTGCCTGCTAACGTTAGCACCTGTGATAGCGATCTAAATGGCCGGTGAGCTGGTCTTTAGCGGTTAGCGTCCAGCGGCGCCAACCCCCGAAACCGTCGGAAAACTGGCCTCTGGACCCCCGACGGCCGCTAACGCGTCTCGAGCCGACGCGATGAACGCCACTCTTCGTAGTCGTCGCCGGGTCGGTGCCCGCATCCCGGGTCGGGTGCCCACCGACCTCCCACAGCCACGTCCGGTCTCACCGCAGGCACGGCTCCGCGGGTCCGCCGAAGATGCGCCGGTGCGGTGTCGAGGAAGTCTCCTGAGCTTCGGGATACCCTCGGCCCATAACGTGCCGGAACAGATCGACGCAAGTCACGTGACGCGCGCATAGCTTGGGCGTTATCCTTATGATCGCTCCGGCTCGTCCTCGGCTTCTGGACACGGCATTCCCCGAGGACCCCCTGGTTACGGGCCGAGAAGCGTTTGCATCGTGGTGCTGCAGCGCCTACCTCTCCGGCGGGCCTCCGGCACCGAGGTCATCGGTGCTCTCCTCTCGGCGATCGAGACGAGCCCTGTCCGATCGAGCCTCATGCTGCTCGAGTACGCGCCCATGGTCTGGATCCGTCGATGTCCTTTCAACCCAGAAAGCGGGACTATTTATGTTCATATGGCCCCGAATGACCACCGGACCCGAACGTCTCATGTTGGAGAGCATGCTTGACCGCAACCGGCAAGCGCTCATCGACACCGCGCGAGGGCTATCCGAGACTGACGCGCGGCGGCGCCTGGTCGTCTCACTGACCACACCGATCGGGCTGATCAAACACGCCGCCACCGCCGAGCGCATCTGGTTCCAGCGCACCCTGCTCGGCCTGGACGAGTCCGCATGCGACGGCTACGCGACCGGTGACGACGGCAGTTTCGTCGTCGCCGACGGCGAAACGCTGGCCGACGTGATCGCCGAGTTTGAGCGTGCCAGCGAGCGTTCCCGCGTGATCGCCGCCGACTTCGAGCTCGACGACACCAAGGCGCACCCCCGCGCTGGCGGGGTCAGCCTGCGGTTTGTCTACCTGCTCCTGATCGAGGATTTCGCCCGTCATGCCGGCCATGGTGACATTCTCCGAGAACAAATCACCGCCGCACGATAGGCGTTGGCAGGCTTGTGCAAGATCTGGTTGCAACCCAAGCGTCGGTCCCGGGTCGTGGCCGTTCGTCGGGCGGGCGCCAGAGTTCACTGTCGACTCGGTTGCCGAGGCGTCGCCACCGTAGACAGGTCGGCCCGCATGCGAAACCTCGACGGGTACGACGTGGCGCCTATCGAATTCGATGTCTCGCCGGGCTCCGAATCCGACGGTGTGGGCCTGGTGGTCCGGTGATTCCCGAGATCGGTGAGTCGGCCGTAGCGACCATGTACCGGCGGTATGTGATGAACCTACTCGACCTCGACACCGACCGGGAAGAGAAGTCGCCACTGACGAAGTCCGACTACCGCCGGGCGCTTTTCGCCATCCCCGGCACCGACCCCAGGCCCCTTCTGATCGCTGGCCACCAGGTAACCGAGGACGAAGCGGTCGCATACGAATACGGCCAACAGGCGATGCTGGACGCGCTCTTCGTCAAACTGGGTGAACTCTGGCGGCCCCATGTCCTCGAATCATCCGGGAAGACGGAACGGTCGCCGGACCGGCGGTGAGGTACCCACCAGCCAACCCGAGCGCGAATCCGAGTGCGGCCATCCGCTAGCAGAATGCTTGCCAGAGCTAGCGCTTGGGTGGGGAGTCGTGGGAACGCGGAGGGCCCACCGGGGCATCCCCGGCGGGCCCTCGGCTGCGTGAAGTCGAACTGCTAGGCCACGTTATCGCCCTGTCTGGCCGCTCCGCGTTCCCGCAGGTACTGATGATTAATGTGTGGTGTTAGTTGGCCTGGTGATGGCCACAGATATGCGGGTAGACCGTTTGTATGAGGTATGCGACGGGTGGCGGGTTGACGCCCGCCGAGCAGGTGGAAAGGGAGAGGA
>NZ_JBFLUG010000228.1:0-7527 GCF_041008525.1 Parafrankia sp. FMc2
GGACGGGACCGGCGAAACCGCACCCACCCGACCTTGGGTACCCGTACCTGCGACCAGCGGCCGTTGACCCGCCGCACATCGGCGGGCTTCACCGCAACGATCCGGAAACCCTCGGCCCGGCCCCGTCCACGAAACGACGGCCGCCGATGCGAACCACGAAAAAAGTGGGCCATCGCCGTCGTATAGTCCCGCAGTGCCTGCTGCTGCACGATCACACTGCCTGCCGCCAGCCACGGATTGGCTCCCCGCGCGTCGGTGAGCTGCCGATTCTGCTCCACATAGCCGGGAGCGGGCCCACGGCGTGGATTCCACCACGACCCCTGCTCGCAGGCCAGGTTCCACACATACCGGGCATGCCCACAGTGCACCAGCAGAGCTTCTTCCTCCGCCACATCGGGATACAACCGGAACCGGGACACGACCACACCCTAACTGCTATCCCCAAACAAACCGCACACCCGCCTCATCGAGACCACGAAAGGAAACAAACACCCTCAACCGCGAGATGATTTACCTTGAGCGCCGTTTCCTCGAACGGCAGTCCGCCTGACGGCGAATCGCCTACCAACGCCCCGCTGCACGGGAAACCGGATTCCTCCCCGGCCTGAAAACCGAGGCATCCTCCGAGAATTTTGGTGAATCCGCCGCAACCAGGCAGTTCCGAGGACGGCTGGGACTGGCTGGGGGTCGTGGCCTCCGGCGTCGGCGCCCCACGGGACGAGGTGCGATTCGCCGACCTCAACGGCGACGGTCGCGACGACCACCTGGCCATCAACGATGACGGTGCGGCGACGGCCTGGACCAACAACGGCCAGGTCCGCGAGGGGTAGCGCGCACCACGGCGGCGGCCGGCCACGGAGAGGTGACCGGCCGCGGGACGCGCTCGTGGCCGAGCCGAGGGCCGGTCAGGCCGGAGTGGCCGCGTGGCCGGTGTGGAGGGTCTGCTCGGAGACGTCCCAGAGCCGCGCGGCGGCCTGCGGGTCGAGGGCGTAGGCCGCCACGCCGTTGCGGGCACTGAGCACGCCGACCTCAGCCTCGTTGCAGTCCTCGAAGTACCGCCCGCCGGCCCCGGCGAGCAGCGGCGACACCGCGACCAGGATGGACGTCGCGGCGCCCTGTTCCGGCGTCTTCCATTTCAGGTCGTCGCCGCCGGCGGCGGCGCGCAGCCGGTCCAGTTCCTCCTCGGAGACATGGCGCTGCAGGTTCGTGCGGATGCCGCCGGGCATCAGCGCGTTCACGGTGATGTCGTCGCCGGCCCACCGCCGGCTGGCCTCGACGGCGAACAGCACGTTGGCCGTCTTCGACTGGCCGTAGGCCGACCACGGGTCGTAGGGGCGCCGCTCGAAGTGGATGTCGTCGAAGACCACTGACGAGCGGTGATGCGCGCTGGAGCTCACCGACACGACACGCGCGCCCGCGGCGGCGACCAGTGCCCGGTACAGGCCGGTGGTGAGGGCGAAGTGGCCCAGATGGTTCGTGGCGAACTGCAGCTCCCAGCCTTCGGGCGTGCGGGTGAGCGGCGACGCCATGACGCCGGCGTTGTTGACCAGGATGTCGAGCGGCCCGTCCCACCGGGATGTGAACGCGGTCACCGAGGCCTGGTCGGCCAGGTCGAGCGCCTCGACCAGCACCCGGCCGGTCGCCCCGCCCGCCGCGATGTCAGCGGCGGTGCGCTCGCCCGCGCCGGTGTCGCGGACGGCGAGGGTGACCTCCGCCCCGGCACCGGCCAGCGCCCGCGCCGTCTCGATGCCGATGCCGGAGGCACCGCCGGTGACGATGGTGCGCTGCCCGGTGAGGTCAACACCGGCGATCACCTCGGCGGCGGTCGACTCGGCACCGAACGGGGTCGTGATCCGATCAGTCATCGTGCGATCCCTCTCGATACGCTTATTCGGAGGATCCTCCGCTCACTCGAAGCTAACCGGAGGGTCCTCCGAAAAGTTCCCGACCGATCCCACAGGCTTCGATGAACTCGGGAGACCTGGTGTCAGCTGCCCGCCCCCAGCGCATCGACGCCCGCCGCAACCGGGAGCGGCTGCTTGAGACGGCCGTCCGGATGCTGTCCGAGGAGGGCCCGGAGGTCACTCTCGGCGCGATCGCCAAGGAGGCCGGGGTCGGCATAGGCACGCTGTACCGGCACTTCCCCACCCGGGAGGCGCTGATCGACGCCGCCTACCGCAACGAGCTCGACCGCCTGTGCGACTCCGCCGACGACCTCGTCCGCGCCCAGCCGCCCGACCAGGCCATTCGTGAATGGATGACGCGCTTCGTCGACTACATGGCCACCAAACGGGGCATGGGCGACGCGCTGCGCGCACTGATCGCGGCCGGCGGCGACCCGTTCGCGAACAGCCGCCAGCGGCTCACCGGCGCGGTGACGACGCTGCTCACCGCCGGAGCATCCGCCGGCGTGTTGCGTGCGGACGTCACTCCGGACGACCTCCTCGTGAGCATCAGCGGCGTGGCGCTCGCGACCGCCGACCGCGGCGACCGCGCCCAGGTCGGACGCCTGCTCGATCTCCTCCTGGACGGACTGCGCCCACACCGCTGAGGGCGCCGGGCCGCCCACCGGGACGATCCGCTCCCTCCGGCCGAAGGGCACAGCTGCGCGCGGGGCGCACGATAGGGTGCACTCCGCATACAGACGTTGTCGTGAAACGGGGGATTCGTGACCTCAGGTAACGAGCTTGTCGGAGGCCACAGCCTGGTCGCAGCGGACGGAACGACGCTGGACGTCGACCTGCGAACCGACATTCCGCACCCGGCGCGGGTCTACGACTACATCCTCGGCGGGACGGAGAACTTCCCGGCGGACCGGGCCGCGGCCGGAGACTTCAGCAGAAGCCTGCCGAACCTTCCGACGTCCATGCGGGCGAACCGGAACTTCATGGCCCGGATGGCTCGCACCCTGGCCGCCGAGCACGGCATCCGCCAGTTCCTCGACATCGGCTCCGGGCTGCCGACCGCGCCGAACCTGCACGAGGTCGTCCAGCAGGTCGCCCCGGAATCGCGGGTCGTCTACGTCGACAACGATCCCATCGTGCTGGTGCACGCCCGGGCCCTGCTCACCAGCACCCCCGAGGGCCGCACCGCCTATCTGGACGCCGATCTGAGCAGGCCGGACGAGATCCTCGGGTCCGGCCAGCTGCAGGAGACGCTCGACCTGAGCCGGCCGGTGGCGGTCAGCCTCCTCGCGGTTGTGCACTTCATTCCCGACGACGGCGTCGTGCAGAAGGTCATCGACCAGCTCATGGCCCCGCTGCCGTCAGGGAGCATTCTCGCCGTGTCCACGACGACGGCCGACTACTCACCGGAAGAGGTGCACGCGGGCGTCGCCGCCTACCGGGCCAGCGGCATCCCGCTGACCGCCCGGGACCGGAAGGGTGTCGAGTCCTTCTTCGCGGGGCTGGAACTCCTGGACCCCGGCGTTACTCTCGTCCACCGCTGGCACCCCGACGCCGATGCAGCCACCTACACCGACAGCCAGGTCTACATGTACGGCGGAATCGCCCGCAAGCCGTAGCCCGCCGTACCCCCCGTAGCCACCCGTAGCCCCCGTGGCCACCCGTGCCCCGGACGTCGCCCGGTCGGGGCACGCCCGACGTCCGGGACACCCCTCCGAGCCGGGCGGGCGACACGGCCCGCTCCCGGTTCCCCCGGAAAGATCTTCCATCGTTTTCTTGACTGGTTCAGGAAAAGAGCGCACTGTACTAGCCATGACGTCACCCGCGGACCTCCAGCAGCTGCTGCGGGGGGTCGCGCTGCGCGTCACCCGCCCTCGGATCGCCGTCCTCGGCGCGGTGCACGCGCATCCGCACGCCGACACCGAATCGATCATCTCCGCCGTACGCGAGGAACTCCCCGAGGCCTCCCACCAGGCCGTCTACGACTCGCTGCGGGTCCTCACGAACGCGGGCCTGGTGCGGCGCATCCAGCCGGCCGGTTCGGTGGCCCGCTACGAATCGCGGGTCGGCGACAACCACCACCACGTCGTCTGCCGATCCTGCGGCACCGTCTCGGACGTTGACTGCGCCGTCGGCGACGCCCCGTGCCTCACCGCGTCCGACGACCACGGGTTCTCGATCGACGAGGCCGAGGTCGTCTACTGGGGCTTCTGCCCCGCCTGTTCCACCGCCGGCAGTCGTCCCTGACCAGGTAGCCGTCCCAGACCAGCAGCAGCGAACCAGCACCACGCAGGCTCCCAGCCGGCAGGCCCCGAACACACCGGACGTCTCTGAAACGCCACGATCATTGTTGATCAACGTGCCCGGAGGGTGCAATGTCCGAGAACACCGCTCACGACAAAGCCGAGGTCTTCCCCACCAACACCGCGAGCAACGAGACCGGCCAGGACAGCCAGAGCGAGGCGCGCTGCCCGGTCCCGCACGGGCGCGCCCCGCACCCCACCCAGGGGGGTGGTAACCGCGGCTGGTGGCCGAACCAGCTGAACCTGCGGATTCTCGCCAAGAACCCCGCGGTGGCCAATCCTCTCGGTGCGGACTTCGACTACGCGGCGGCGTTCACCACCCTCGACCTCCCGGCCGTGAAGCAGGACATCGCACAGGTCCTGACCACCTCGCAGGACTGGTGGCCGGCCGACTTCGGGCACTACGGGCCATTCATCATCCGGATGGCGTGGCACGCCGCCGGCACCTACCGAATCAGCGACGGCCGCGGTGGCGCCGGTGCCGGCCAGCAGCGTTTCGCGCCGCTCAACAGCTGGCCGGACAACGCGAACCTGGACAAGGCCCGCCGGCTGCTGTGGCCGGTCAAGAAGAAGTACGGCCAGGCGCTTTCCTGGGCCGACCTGCTCGTGCTCGCCGGCAATGTCGCGCTGGAGTCGATGGGCTTCACCACCTTCGGTTTCGCCGGCGGCCGGCCGGATGTCTGGGAGCCCGACGAGGACGTCTACTGGGGCCCGGAGCAGACCTGGCTCGGCGACGAGCGTTACACCGGTGACCGGGAGCTCGAGGAGCCGCTCGGCGCCGTCCAGATGGGTCTGATCTACGTCAACCCGGAGGGCCCGAACGGCGTGCCGGACCCGCTCGCCGCGGCCCGCGACATCCGCGAGACGTTCCGCCGGATGGCGATGGACGACACGGAGACCGTCGCCCTGATCGCCGGCGGCCACACCTTCGGCAAGACCCACGGCGCGGCGAACCCCGACGAGTACGTCGGTGCCGAGCCCGAGGGCGCCCCGTTGGAGGAGCAGGGCCTCGGCTGGAAGAACGGCTTCGGCACCGGCAAGGGTGGCGACACAATCACCAGCGGCCTCGAGGGCATCTGGACGAACACCCCGGTGACCTGGGACAACAGCTTCTTCGAGATCCTTTTCGGCTACGAGTGGGAGCTGACACGCAGCCCCGCCGGGGCGCACCAGTGGAAGCCGAAGGACGGCGCGGGTGCCGGGACCGTCCCGGACGCGCACGACCCGTCCCGCACCCACGCGCCGACGATGCTGACGACGGACCTCGCGCTGCGCGCCGACCCGGTCTACGAGCCGATCTCGCGGCGCTTCCTGGAGCACCCGGAGGAGTTCGCCGACGCGTTCGCCCGCGCCTGGTTCAAGCTGACGCACCGCGACATGGGCCCGATCGCGCGCTACCTCGGCCCGGAGGTTCCGGCGCAGACGCTGATCTGGCAGGACCCGGTCCCGGCGGTCGACCACGAGCTCGTCACCGCCGCGGACATCGCCGACCTCAAGGCTCGCGTTCTCGCCTCGGGCCTGTCGGTGTCGCGGCTGGTCAGCGTGGCGTGGGCGTCCGCGTCGACGTTCCGCGGCGGGGACAAGCGTGGCGGCGCGAACGGGGCGCGCATCCGGCTGGAGCCGCAGCGCGGGTGGGAGGTGAACGAGCCCGACGAGCTCGCCGTGGCCCTGCGCACCCTGACGGAGATCCAGGAGAGCTTCAACGCGGCGCGGACCGGTAGCCGGCGGATCTCGCTCGCCGACCTGATCGTGCTCGCGGGTGCCGCCGCGGTCGAGCAGGCCGCGCGCAACGCCGGAGTCGAGGTGGATGTCCCGTTCACACCCGGGCGGACGGACGCCTCGCAGGAGCAGACGGACGTCGAGTCGTTCGTCCCGCTGGAGCCGACCGTCGACGGGTTCCGCAACTATGTCGGCAAGGGCCGTCGCCTGCCGGCCGAGTTCCTCCTCGTCGACCGGGCGAACCTGCTGACCCTGAGCGCGCCGGAGCTGACCGTCCTCGTCGGCGGCCTCCGCGTCCTCGGCGCGAACCACCGACAGTCGCCGCTCGGCGTGCTCACCTCCACCCCGGGGACCCTGTCGAACGACTTCTTCGTCAACCTCCTCGACCTGGGCACCACCTGGGCGCCCGCGGCGGGCGACGAAGGCGTCTTCGAGGGCCGGGACACCGCGACCGGCGAACTGCGCTGGACGGCGAGCCGCGTCGACCTCGTCTTCGGGTCGAACTCCGAGCTGCGGGCGCTGGCCGAGGTGTACGCGGGCGACGACGCACGGGCGAAGTTCGTCCGTGACTTCGTCGCGGCCTGGGTGAAGGTGTCGAACCTCGGCCGGTTCGACCTCGCCCCTGTCACCACGGCCTGAGCAGGCTTCGAGGCTCCCCGAGGGCCTGCCCTCGGGGAGCCTCGAAGGGCTCGGACAGCCCTGGTCCGTGCCGCCGGCCGCCGCAGGCAGCGACGCCCGGCGGCACGGACCGGCCGAACCGCGTCAGGCACCCCCCGAACCGGGTGACGGCAGAAGTCTGCTAGAAAGCGGCAGGCGCGCATGCGAACGGCGTTCTCTCAGATGAGATGGGGGCAGTCCGTGGCTGACAGCGATGACGCTGGTCAGGACATCGGCTCGGTGGCGGGCTGGATTCCTCTGGACTCAGCAACGGACTGGGCTCCTCCGCACGTCGATCTGAAGAGCGACGTGGCGCATTCGGCCCGGGTCTACGACTACATCCTCGGCGGCAAGGACAACTTTCCCGCCGACCGCGCGGCGGCCGGCGAGTTCACCAGGAGCCTGCCGAACCTGGCGACGTCCATGCGGGCGAACCGGAACTTCATGGTCCGGTCGGCCCGCGTCCTCGCCGCGGAGCACGGCATCCGGCAGTTCCTCGACATCGGGACCGGGCTGCCGACCGCGCCGAACCTGCACGAGGTCGTCCAGCAGGTCGCCCCGGAATCACGGGTCGTCTACGTCGACAACGATCCGATCGTGACGGGGCACGGTCAGGCTTCTCACCGGCATCTTCTCTAATCGGACCGTCCCCGGGGTCCACACCTGCGTTGCACACGCCGCACGGCTCGGACGCACTACGCCGGCAACCGCACCGCCTGACGCTCGTTGGCGACGCCGTTTCCGAAACTACCCCGAAGAAGCCGAAGGGGTCCATATGATGCCGCAAACCTGTTGATCAGCACCGATGTTTGGTGATGCTAGCGGTGGTTTGTTGGATCAGGGTGGTAGATAAAGGTGCAGGCCATGGCCTGCACCAACCGCGGCGATCAGTGCTTGGAACTCATCGGGCGGTGGTCTCGCTGACCATGCGTGCCAGCAACGCT
>NZ_JBFLUG010000229.1:0-7452 GCF_041008525.1 Parafrankia sp. FMc2
GGGCTCGCGGATGGTTATAAGAGACAGGGGTGGGCGATGGGTCAGCTGGTACGGGCCCGGCGCCCGGGCCCGTACCAGCTGACCCATCGCCCACCCCCCCTGTTCGGGGGGAACGGCCTGCTCTCTGACCGTGCTCCCGGCCGACCTGGAGGGGTGCGTTCGGCAAACTACGACGCGCCACGACGCCGGGTGGGGCACTCTGGGAAGAGAAGCACTTCGGGCCGCGGTACGGCGCCCGCGCCGCACCGCACGACGGTGGGAGACCTCCACGCCACGACGACAAGCGGACGAGCAGGACCTCGCGGAGGGCGACGCCTCGTCGGCGTCACGAGAGTGCGAGCGAAGGGACATCTCGGTGAACGAGCCATCTGACATGGAACGTTCACGGCTGCTCCTCGGATGGCTGGCGGCCCGTCGGGCGGTGGATCACTGCCTGTCCGACCTGCTGGCCGCCGGCCCCGCCGGTGAACGAAGGGTCCGCGAATCGCTCGCGAGGGTCGACGACCTGGAGACACGCGCGCAGGTAGCGTTCGACCGCTATCGCAGCGCGGCCGGGTCCGCCGAGGCGGCGGGGCCCGGGGCCGGGCGTGCCCACAGATGGGCCTCTGACCCGTCCAACCCCAGCCCGGACGGGCCCGAGGACGGCCAGAGTGGCCGGACGACCGGTGACCCGGCGAGGAACGACCGCGGCACCACCGCGGACAGGGGAGTCACCGCGGCCCCGGGCGGGGATCCCCGCCCGTTCGAGGCCGACAGGAGGAACGTCATGCCGCTGCACGTGAACCCACGCAGCATGACTCCGGCCGGTCGGGAGCAGGCCGGTCCCGATCCGGGCGCGGGCGATCGCTGGGGGCCGCGCGAACAACGACCCCGGCTGAATGTCGTCCGGGAAAGCGACCTTGCCCGTAGCAGTCCTAATACGAAAAGTAATCAACGACACCGTTGATGCACGGCTAGGTCAGCGGCGCGTCAGAATATCCGTCGTGTCGGCCGCCCACCGCCGCCGCGTCGCCGCGGTCCGGCTTCTCAGCTCACTCCTCGTCGCCGTGATACTCGTGACGGGCTGTGGCTTCATGGGCGGCAGTGGGCGCGGCGGCCGGGCAGGGGCGCCCATGGGCCGCGGGGCACCGACCCAGGCACCACCGACAGCCGGTCCCGATGCCTTCGAGCGGAGTGGACGCGGTGGTCAGATCCGGCTGACCCTGCCGACGGATCAGACAACCCGGCCGTACCCGCTGGTCGTGGCGCTGCACAGCCTGTACCACGACGGAAGCGAGCCGCAACGGGGCTGGGGCCTGGACGAACTCGCGCGGTCGGCGGGATTCGCCGTCGTCTACCCGGACGGCCTGGACCTGTCGTGGAACGCGGGAACCTGCTGCGGGCCGGCCTCCGCCGGCGGGGTGGACGACATCGCCTGGCTGCGCTCGCTCATCGCGCACCTGGAGAGCCGCTATCCCATCGACCCACGGCGGGTCAGCATCATCGGCCTGTCCAACGGCGGCATGCTCGCCTACCGCTACGCGTGCGAACACGGCGACGAACTGGCCGGCTTCGCGGCCGTCGCCGCCAGCCTGCAGACCCTGAACTGCATCCCGCCGGCCCCGCTGACCACCGTGTCGATCCACGGCGGCCTGGACGGGCACGTCCCCTACGCCGGGGCGCTGTGGTCCGAGGCACTCCAGACGGGGATCACGCCCACCGACGTCAGCCTCGGCCCGTTCCGGTCGGTGGACGGCTGCCCGCCGCCCACCGAGCCGGGCGACACCAGCTACACCGGCGCGGACGGCCGGCCGCTCGGCACCACCCCCGGTCCGGTGGGGGCCACCCCGACCGCCGGCCCGGACGGGGGAGCTGCCGCGATCATCGCCGCCGCCGGTCCGGACGGCCAGGCGGTCCCCGGGATGCCGGCGTCGCCATCACCTCAGGCGGCGCCCCCTGCACCCCCGGCGCCCCCGCCACCCGCGGCGACGGCGCAGCCGGTCGCCATCCGGCACGAGACGGTATGCGCCTCATCCGCCCGGCTCGTCCAGTACCTGCTGCCCAGTCTCGGTCACGGCTGGCCGGCCCTGACCGGGCCCACCGCCTTCGACACCGCGGCCGTGCTGTGGAGCCTCCTGCGGGACGCACGGTCAGCTATCGCCGGCCCCCGGATGTGAGTGAGCCACCCGGCTGGCCAGCCGGGTGGCCAGCCGGTCAGCCCGCGGGCTGGAAGGACGTCCGGAGTGCGGCCATCAGGGTGTTGAGGGTGCCCGCCTCGTGAGCCGGCACCCGGGCGATGAGCACGTAGACCGATCCGGGAGCCTCCACCGTGCGCATCAGGTAGGACACCCGCTGCCCGTCCCGGTCGTAGGAACCGGCGAGCTCCTGGGTCGGTGCCCCGTTCGCGTCCGTGGCAGCGCCCGAACGGTCCTGGGCGAGACCGGTGACACTGCCGAACTCGCCGGTCTGTACCTGGCTCAGCGCCGTGGGGGCGTCCACTCCGGCGACCCGCGCGACCCCGATCATCCGCGGGCCGTACTCCGCGGGGGTGCCGGCAGCGCCGGCGCCCGGCTCGCCGAAGAAGACACCCGTGTTGTCCCGGCGCTGCTTCCACGTCGGCGGATGGGAGAACGTGGCTCGCTGGTCGGGGTCCGTGTGCGCCACCCAGTCGGCGGGAACCGCTGCCGGGGCCTGACCCCCCGCCGGGGCACCTGCGGAGGGCGTCGGCGCACCAGCGGGCCCGGTGGGAGTGGCGGACGGCTCGGAACCCGGGGCCGAGGACGCGCTGTCGCCGCTGGGCCGCACCTTCTCCCACACGACGCCCGCCCCCACCCCGACGCCGAGTGCCACCCCGAGCACGACCAGCGCGATCACCAGGCGGCGCAGGAAGGGCCCGAGCCCGGCGTCCTCGCCACCGGGCAGGTCGTCCGCGTCGTCCAGGTCGTGGACGTCCGCCGGGAAGTCCGGCTCGTCAAAGCGCTCCGCGGCACCGAAGCCATCCCGGCGGGCCGGCGATCCGCGGCGCGGCGCGCGACCACCGCGCTCCCTGCCGCTGCCACGGCCGTCCAGGCCGTCGCGGTCCAGGCCGTCGCCGTCGCCGTCGTAGTCATCGCGGTCGTAGTCGTCGTAGGCGTCATCACGGTCAGTGACCTCGCGGCCAGGAAGCTCCTCCTCGCGGGGGCCACCGTCGGCACCGTCACGGCCGGCGGGCCCGCGGGCAGTCCTGCCGCGAGCGGTCCCGCCGGGGGGTGCGCCGTACTCCCGGGCAGGATCGTCCACCGGCACATTGCGGGGCGGCGCGCTCGCTCGGGGCGGTTCCGGCCGGTACAGGTCCCCGCGAGGTCCCCGCGACCGCGGGTCGGCACCGGCCACGTTCTCCGGCGCGGCCCACTGCCCGGCGGGCAGGCCGGGCCCCGCACCCAGCCCGGCCCCCGCACCTGCACTCGGGCCTGCGCTCAGGCCAGCTCCTGGGCCTGGGCCTGGGACGCCACCGGCCGGCGGCCGCGGGCCCGTGGCGCCCGGCGGACGGGTCGGTGTGCGGGCCACACCCGCCCGGGGTACCAGCGCCCTCCGCACCGACGTGCCGCCCGGGCGATGGGTCGTCGGCTCCTCCCAGCCTCCCTCCTGCCGCGGGCCGGCGGCGGACGGGTGCTGGTTCGCGGCGGGCCCTGTCGGCGCGGGACCCGGTGACGGATAGCCACCGGTGGCGGGACCGGATCCATGGTCTGGAACGGACGCGTAACCCGGACCGCCAGGACCGCGGGGACCGGCGGGGCCACTGGGACCAGCGGGGCCACTGGGACCAGCGGGCGGGTAGCCGGGAGCAGACGGGTAGTTCTGCGGGGGCGGGTACTGCCCGGCCGGGGGGTACGGACCGGGGCCGGGCGTGGAGGCCTGGGGGTATCCCGGCTGTGGCGCGTAAGCGCCGTCCTGATAGGCCCCGGGGCCCGGAGCGCCGGTGTGAGGCGGCGCACTCCCGTGCTGGCCACCAGGCCCGAAATCGTCCGGATACCGGTCGCGGGAGCCCGGTTCGTTCCAGTGACCGTCGGGGTCCGAGGCGCCCTGCGGGTGCTCCCGATAGGTCGGCCGGCCCTGATCGCCCGGGCCTCCCCTCCATGCACCGTCCGTCACCAGACAACCTCCGATTCCGGGACATGCAGGAAATACCCCGCGCGATATACCGGTGTACCACGCCGTTGCGGAAGCGTTGCGCGAGCCCCCTTGACATTCGGGCCGGTTGCCGCGCAAATTCACCCGAGACCCGTCCGCCCTTCCCACCACATGGCCCCGTCCCGGCGCGACGGATCACCTACCGCGCGCGGCGATCGGACCGTCACGGTGCTCCTGCCATCACCGACCGCAGACATCACGCCTTGCGCGCAACGTCACGGACGGGCACCCGAACGCCGCCGCGATGCGGCATCCGCCCGTCCGACAAATGCATCATGGACCTGCGTGAACCATCGCCGACTGGCACAAACGTGCCGCTGACGGCCGAGATCCTCGGCCGGGCCACCGGTCACCGGGGCCGCGTGGCCTTCGGGTGGTTCCGGTTCGGCGATTCCGGGCGTCGTGCCCCGTTCATCCGGCCCGGGCGTTGATCCGCTTTGTGGGCCGCGCTTCCGGAAGCTGACGCAATAGCCGTGCCGGGCACAGCGCGACATCACGGCGGCGGCGATGAGAAGCTCACGGACGACATCCGCTGCCGCCCCGTGCGGGATCTCGGACGGGATCTCGGGACGGGCGGGCGGCCACGGCGGCGTCCGACAGTGTGTGCGACGGCGCAGCCAGCCGGGTGGCTACGAACGATGCGTCAACATGTCGGGCCCGTCCCCGGCAACAGACGACCACCGCACGACCTGTGACGCCTGCCGCGAGGCCGCCGGGCTCCCGGATCCGGCAGTATGTCCTGGATCCGACACCCGTTGCGGTGCCGGCTAAGCGGAACGTTGGTCGGAATTCAGGAATCGCTCAGGGTGCCGGGGGAAAGTGCCTACCATGACAGCCACGCACGACGCTCGGTCCCCCTGGGCTTCGCCCGCTGACGCGCCGGAGCGAACCAGGGCCGAGACGGCCAGTTCGGAGGGGCCGGTGGACCCGCGGTCGCAGTCGCACGAGCATCCGCGGCAGCCGGAGGCACCACCTCCCGGCACCCCGGCACCGATCTCCGGCCCGGCCGGAGCCGCTCCGCCATCCGGCGCGTTCGCCTCGCCGGACACTCCGGCCCCGGCTCCGCTACCGAACGACCCCTACCCCGGTGCGGGTGCGCCCGGGGGCTACCACCCGGCGGGTGAGCACCAGCCGGGCCAGTTCCAGCCAGGTCAGTTCCAGGCCGGGTCCCAGCCGCCTGGTTCGCAGCAGCCCGGTTCGCAGCCGGGCGGGGCTCAGCCCCCGCAGGGCCGCCCGACCACGCCCTACGGCCCGCCTGCACCCTGGGCGTCGCCGCAGGCGGCCGCGCACCAGGGCCCTGGCGGTGGGCAGCCCGGCACCCGTGACTCGCAGCAGCGCAGCGTCTGGGGAAACCCGTCCTGGGGCGCCCCAGTGCCTCCTGGGCCGGCGTCCGGCGGCCCAGGGCCCGGCTCCGGGATCCCCGGTGGCCCGGACCCCTTCGGGCGGTTCGCGCCCGCCACGCCCACACCGCCCCCGATGCGGCGCCGCCGCCTGGTCGCGGGTGCCCTGGCGATCGCGCTCGTCTCCGCCGGGATCGGCGGTGGTGTCGGTGCCCTGGTAGCGGGTGACGACTCACCCGTGTCCGTCGTGTCGACCGATTCGGGCCTGCGTCAGTCGACCGCCGGCGGCGGAGTCTCGCCAGCCGCGGACAACACCGTGTCGGCAGCGGCGCAGGCGATCCTGCCGAGCGTCGTCACCATCGCCGAGGAGTCCGGCCAGGAGGCCGGGACCGGGTCCGGCACGATCATCCGCCCGGACGGCTACATCCTCACGAACAACCACGTCGTGTCCGCGGCCGCGAGCGGCGGGACCCTCACGGTCACGATGCAGGACGGCCGGACCTTCGACGCGGAGATCAAGGCGACCGACCCGAGCGCCGACCTCGCCGTGATCAAGATCGATGGCACCGACCTCCCGGCCGCCACCTTCGGGGACTCGACGGCGCTACAGGTGGGCGAGCTCGTGGTGGCAGTGGGCAGTCCGCTGGGCCTCAACGGCACGGTCACCTCGGGCATCGTCAGCGCCCTGCACCGACCGGTGCGCACCGGTGACCAGACCGTGCGGGACCAGCAGAACACCGTCCTGGACGCAATCCAGACAGATGCCCCCATTAATCCTGGCAACTCGGGCGGCCCGCTGGTGAACAGCAGGGGCGAGATCGTCGGAGTGAACACGGCGATCGCGACGGTCGGCGGTAGTTCCTCACCCTTTGGTGGTGCACAGCAGTCCGGCAACATCGGGGTCGGTTTCGCGATTCCGGGCAGCTATGCGGAGAAGGTCGCCGGCCAGCTCATCAACAACGGCACCGCCCGGCATCCCTATCTGGGGGTAAGCGCCGCGACTGCGGGCGAGAACACCCGGTCGACCGCAGCGAGCGGGACCGGCGCCCAGATCCGCTCCCTGGTCGGCGGAGGCCCGGCGGAGAGGGCGGGCCTCCGGCCGGGCGATGTCATCACCAAGGTGGGGGATCGGGCGGTCACGGACGTAGATTCACTGATCGCGGCCGTCAGGTCCCATGACATAGGCAACGAGGTGGAGGTCACGTACCAGCGCGACGGGCAGACCGGCACGGTGACCGTAACGCTGCTCGAGCAGCCACCGAATTCCTGATCACCGTACGGACGTTCGCTTTCGGGAACACCAGGCTGATTCGACATCAGTCGGCAGGACCGGTCCAGGCCGGCGATGCCGGCGTGGATACGGCGAAGATGCCATGGGATAAGGTGGCTCCGACGCCCGACGAAGGGGGATACGACACCATGTTCAGCGTCAAGCTGACCATGGTGTCGAGGTGGCGACAAAAAATCTTCACAACCTTCACCCCGGCCAGATCAGGCACCTCCTACTATTGAGCCTGCCTGACCGGTGACCAGGACCGCGCCACAATGGTCGGGAACCTGGTCCCGGCGCCGAGGCCAGGAACGTCGTCCCGGGGAGAAGCAGACTGATGAACGACGACGCGGACCTCGTGGCCCGTGTTCGGCGTGGCGATCGTCAGGCTTTCAACGATCTCTACAACCGCTACGCCGACGACGTGTTCTCGATGTGCCTACTGATCCTCGGCGATCCCACCGTGGCGCGGGCAGCGGCCGGCACCGCGTTCGCCCTGGTGGCTCGAACGAGGCTCAACCCCCTGTCCGATCCCACCAGGCTGCGGCCGTGGCTGCTGGAGCTCGCCCGCGGTAGCGCGCTGGCATGGTCCGGGTCGCCGCAGGCACGCAGCGTGCCGGTGCCGCACGGGGTCTCGCCGGAGGAGCTGCTGGACGGCGCGGTCGTTCCCGCTCCGGCGAGCCTGCGGGCCGG
>NZ_JBFLUG010000022.1:0-81981 GCF_041008525.1 Parafrankia sp. FMc2
CCATCACGACCGTCACAGCCAGGAACAGTCCCAGGCCTGTCACTACCGATCGCGGTCACCCCGACGTGATCCGAACAAGAGACCAAGCAGCTGGCTCACCGCACGCACGTGCGGAAGACAGGGCTAGCCGCGCTGCGGGACCGGGGCCTGATCGAGACCGACACCGAGCCCGGTCTGCTCTCCGACCTGGTGTCGGTCTGGCTGACCCGGGCGGGGCGGGCCGCGGTCCGAGCCCACAACGGCACCCCTGCGCGGGCGAGCCGACCGCGCTGGGCACTGTCGGAATGGCTGTGGCGCCAGATGGCCGCCGTCGCCCGAACCGGCGAGGACGGACTGCTGTCCGACCAGCTCGCGACGACCGCTCATCTCTACCTCGACGCCGGTCACGCCCACCGGCGCGGCAACCGGCTCTATCTGCGCACCGTCTGCCGACACATCCCAGTGACCTACCGGCACCAGATGTACGGCACCGACCGGAGTACCGGTACCACCTCAACCTGCCCGCGCAGCCCGACCAGCCGTCAGACGACGCCTCCGCTTAGGGCCAATTTCCGTTCCGATCCTCCTCGACCCCCACATCGGTTTCGAGGCCGGACCTGCCTCCGCCATTGGGGGGAGCGGCGTCTCGTTCTTTCGGTGGGTCTCCGACGCCTGGGCTGTCTCTAGGCTGGGTGTGTGTTCACTACCGGCCTGCGCTCGCTCTGGGACGAGCCCCGCGCCGCGGACACGCCCGAACGGGTGTGGCTCGACCGGGTGCTGGTCGGCGTGGTGATGGTGGCGGCGTTGCTCGAAGGAACCCTCCGAGAGGACGTCACCTGGCGGCCGGTCGTGACGATCGTGACGGTCGGACTTGCGCCGGTGCTGCTATGGCGGCGTACTCACCCGTTGGTCTGCGTCGTGGTGGGCTTCGGCACCGGGATGGCGTTAGGACTGGCGAGCTGGCTGGGCGGGACCCCAGGCGTGGGCCTAAACACGATGATCTACATCCTGGTGCTCGTCTATTCGCTGGTCCGCTGGGGCTCAGGGCGTCAGATCGTGATGGGGCTGCTGGTGGTTGCGGTCGCCGCGGTGTTCAGCTTGGCGACCGACTACACCGGGCCAGCCGAGCTCTTCGGCGGGTTGGCGGTCCTGGCGGCGGCGGCAGCGGGCGGAGCGGCGTTCCGCTACCGCGCCGAGAGTCGGCGCCGGGCGCTCGACCAGGTCCGCAGCCAGGAGCGCGTCGGCCTCGCGCGCGAGCTGCACGACTCGGTCGCCCACCACGTCTCGGCGATCATTCTGCAAGCGCAGGCTGGCATGACGATGGCCGCGAAGCGACCTGAAGCGGCGCTCGAGGCGCTTGCGATCATCGAGGGGGAAGCGTCGCGGACGCTGGCGGAGATGCGAGCGATGGTCCGGGTGCTGCGTGACGGAGCGCCGGCGGAGTACGGTCCCCAGCCCGGCGTCGCCGACCTGGTGTTCCTCGCCCGCCGCGAACCGGACCCCGTCGTCGACGTGGAGTTGGCGGGTGATCTGGCCGGACTTCGGCCCCAGGTCGACGCCGCCGTGTACCGGATGGCGCAGGAGGCGCTGACCAACGCGCTGCGGCACGCCCGAAACGCCTCGCGTGTGGAGATCAGGGTCGTCGAGGGCGCAGGAAGGCTGCGGCTCCGCGTGACCGACGACGGCCAGATCGACCCGGCGCGGCCAGCGACCCACGGTTTCGGGCTGCTGGGGATGACCGAGCGCGTGCAGCTGCTCGGCGGCACGCTACGCGCTGGGCCGACGATCGAGGGCGGGTGGGCGGTCGACGCCGAGCTGCCGATGGAGTTGCCCCTATGACGACGCGCGTGCTGGTGGCAGACGACCAGGATCTGGTGCGCACCGGCCTGTCGATGATCCTTGACGCCCAGCCCGACATCGAGGTCGTCGGCCAAGCCGCCGACGGCAACGCCGCCGTCGAGCTGGCGCATCGGCTCCGCCCCGACGTGTGCCTGGTCGACATTCGGATGCCCGGGCTGGACGGCATCGAGGTGACCGAACTCCTCGCAGGGCGGGGCGTCGCGGACCCCATCGCGGTGGTGGTGATCACGACGTTCGACCTGGACGAGTACGTCCACGGCGCGCTTCGGGCCGGAGCCCGAGGATTTCTCCTCAAGGATGCCGGGCCAGAGTTGCTGGTGCAGGCTGTCCATGCCGCCGCCGTCGGCGATGCCCTGATCGCGCCGAACATCACCCGCAGGCTGCTGGCGACCCTTGCCGCGGGGGCCTCGTCGAAACGCCGTACCCAACCGATCGAGCCGCTCACCCAACGCGAGGAGGAGGTGCTGAAACTGGTCGCTGTCGGCCGCACGAACGCGGAGATCGCCGCCGAGCTGTTCATCAGCTTGACGACCGCCAAGACCCACGTCGCGAGCCTGCTGACCAAGATCGGCGCCCGGAACAGGGTCGAGCTCGCGATGTGGGCCTACGACACCGGCCGGGTGGGGCACTGAACCGAACCTGACGTACATGCACGACGACTGGTCCCGGCCGGGAGCGACCGAGGCCCACAACGAGCGCAGCGCCTTCGTCACCTTCTGTCCAGTGTAGGGACAGCGCGGCAGCGGCGGATCAGCCGAAAGCACGAGAGAGAGACCATCTCATCGGCCAGGCGAACTCCGGCCTCCGGGCCGGTGTGCCCGCCGCCGGGCTCAGCGATCGTGGACGTACCGATCCTCACCGACGACGGAGCCCATGATGAGAACGCGTCAACCCACCACCACACTGGAAGACCAGCCGATCCCGGTGAGAGCCAAACTCGCCGCGGCGTGGACCAGCTTCATGTTCCTGTACGCCTACGTGGACATTCTCAACTTCTTCACGCCCGGCGTCATCGAAGACATCCTCGACGGCAAGGTCTTCGAGTTCGACCTCTCCCAGACCTTTTCGACCACGGCGCTGACCCTGGTGGCCATCCCGATCCTCATGGTCGTGCTGTCGATGACGCTGCCCGCCCCGGCGACCCGCATCACGAACCTCATCGTGGCCTCGCTCTACGTTCCCGTCACGGCATTCAACGCGGTGGGCGAGTCCTGGCTGTACTTCTACGGCCTTGGCATCGTACTGGAACTGATCCTACTCACCCTCATCGTGCGGTACGCCTGGACCTGGCCCCGCACCGCACCGTCGGCGACCAGCCCGGACCGTGAAACCGTTCGCGCCCAGCAGCAAGCATGAACCCAAGAACGGTCCCCGTCCTGTTCGGGACGCGAATCCGGTCAGAACAGGGTGTCGCGCACTGCCGCGAGGTATTCGTGGAGACCGCGAGTACCCGGGGCGAACGGCCGGAGTTGCGGCGGGCGCTGGGGCTGCTGCGGGACTGGGACACCCTGGTGATCTACAAGCCCGACCGGGTCGCCCGTTCCATGAAGGAACTCCTGGTGCTCCTCGAGGACGAGCTGCACGCCCGCGGGATCAACCTCCACATCCTCACCGGCATCTGCGCAGGCCTGCACCGCCCGGCGGGGGCGACGATCGCGGACAAGATGCTGTTCATGGCCGCCGAAACGGAACGGGAACTGATCCGCGAGCGGACGTTGGACGGGCTGCGCGCCGCCGAGGCCGCCGGGCGGCGCGGCGGACGGCCGGTCCGGGTCGATGAGGACACCCTCGCGGTGGTGCAGGCCCGGCGGGCCCGGGGCGAGTCGGTCAGCGAGATCGCGCGGAGGTTGGGGGTCGGGCGCTCGACGGTGTACCGGGCCCTGCAACACCACGCACTCCCCGGCGTCACCTGGACCCGGACCCTGCCGGCATGGCAACGCCACCCCGCTAGATCATCGCTACCGCCAACGACTGCACCAGTCCTCCCCGACCCCCAAGTCCTGACCCGCGTCCAGGTGGGCACGGCGAACCTGACCGTCGCCCACGGAGCGGATCAGGGGCAGGTGAAGGTGGCGCGGTCGGGGACCCGATGACGCGTCTGTCAGTGGGGGGCTCGTGCGGCCGGCGTCGTGCCCGCCGCCGGTTGACTGCCGGCCGCCCCGACGCCCCATCGTTCTGTGCAGGCCTCCAGTCTGGCTAACGTGTGGTGCGGCATTCTGCGCTGGATGGACACCAATCAGGACACCAGTGCGGCCGGCGGCGTGGACGATGATCCCGCAGCCTGGCCCGACGACCGGATGGTCGACTACGCCGGGTTCTCGCGCCTGACGGGCCTGCGGACCGGCACGTTGCGGCACTACGGCACGAAGTCGAAAGGCCGGCCGGCCGAGCGGCGGCTGATCCCCGAGCCGGACGACCACGCACGCGAGCCGGACGGCTCGGCGATCGAGGCCCGGCCACGGTGGAAGGTCAGCACGGTCCGGGCGTGGATGGCCAGTCGCCCTGGCACTGGCCGGGCTGGTGTCAAACGCGGCCCGCGCAGGAGCACGTCGTAGTACGGGCCGGCCGGCGCCGTCCGCGGCTTTGGAGCGCACCACGTCGGCGCGGCGCTCCGCCGCCTGACTCTTTGGAGCGTTCCCGATTTTGTGGACAGTACTGACTGTGCTACACAAAGACCCGGTTCGTCAAATTTCTCCTCGAACTCGACAAGGGTGGGGTAGCCGATCGCGGAATGTATCCGCTGCCGGTTGTAGTAGATCTCGATGTATTCGAAGACTCCGGCTCGGACGCGGTCGATGGTGTCGAAGGGGCGGAGATGGATGAGCTCCTTCTTGAGGGTGGCCCAGAAGGATTCTGCGGCGGCGTTCCGGCCGACAGATCAACGCCAGGGCACCCGAGAGGCCGGTCGTAACAAGGGTCAGACCAGCGTGGCAGCGACAACATGATGCTCGCAGTCGAAACATATCCCGGTGCGGCCGACCGAGTTCCGGACGTTGTTGTCGCGGCAGAAGGCGACGAAGTCGTGGCCGGTGTTGCGACGACCGGTTGAGTTCGGTCTGTCCACGGAAGCGGGACCGCTCCACTTCGGCTGCATCATCGACGTGGGTGACGGCTCGTTCAAGATGGCCAACAGCGCAGGGACAATCATCCACAACTGGTGAGACAGATGTCCGGCTGCCGGCAGCCGGACGTCTCGAGGCGTTGAGCGAGGATGCCCCGGTTCAGGCCGGCTTTCTGCCAGACGTTCCGGCCGGGCTGGTCGAGGGTGCCGCACGCCGACCGGGTCATGGCCTTCACCCGCAGGTCTTCGACGCGGATCACGTCGTAATGTGCCTTTGAAGAAGCGAAGAACACCCATCTTCGCGCCGACCGCGGCCTTCCGGGTCAGGACGGTTGCCGGGCTTCGAGGTTGAGGCGGGCCTCGTAGCCGACGCAGCTGGTCATGAGCCGCATGGCGCCAGGCCTGATGGTGCCGTCGCAGGGAAGCGGGCGCGCGTCGGTGACTCTGACCCAGGCGAGGCCCGGACGCGCCGACAGCGGAACTGCCGTGACCATGGAGAAGGTGCCGTCCTCACGGACGGGGACCGGGCCGAGATCGATGTCGTCCTTCCCCGTCTGGACAAGGACGAGTCGGTGCCCGCCGTCCGACGAAAGCGCGCGCTCGCAGGCGTTGTCCTGGCTGGAGACCGTCAGCGGCTCGCCCAACGGTACCGACACCGGTTCCACGACCGGCCCGTCGCGCTGGCAGGGCCGGGTCTCGCCGCTGTTGTCCGCCGCCCCGCCCGTCCCCGCCAACAGCGCTACTGCCGCTCCCGCCACCAGTACGAAGGACGACGCCATTCCCAGTGGCAGCCATGCCCGGCGCCCACCCCACCAGCCCTGATTTCTCATCATTCTCGTTTCTAGCGCATGATTCGACGGACTGATACCGGAAATGTCTGATCAGCGGCGGGGGTGGACGCAGCGCCGGGTCGGTGCTGCGGGTACGGACAACCGCGGAGAGGACCTTGGCGACGGTGTGCTGATTCCGCCGGGGATCCACCGCGGTGAACGCGGCGGCCGCGGTCAGCGGTCCGCCCTGCGACACCGCCCGGGCCCGCACCGCACCATCGCTGCTCCCCGGGTACACCCGGTTCGGCGGATGCCAGATTCCCGCCCCCACCGCCCCCACCGGCACCGCTGTCCCCGCCCGTGCCGCCGGGCGATGGCGGAGCCGGCAGCAGGTCGGCCACGGACCCGCCGATGTCGTTGATCCGCCGGACGAACGGACGGTGGTCGCCGTACCGCACCACGGTCAGCGAGCAGGGATCGACCGTGATCCGGTGGTACATGTCGAGGTGCATGCCCAGCGCGTCGGCGACCACGGTGCGGATCACATCGCCGTGCGAGCACAGCAGCCAGGTCGCGTCGGGGCCGAGCCGCTCGTTCCACTCGCGCACCGCGGTCACCCCGCGGGCCTGGGTGTCACGCAGCGCCTCCCCGCCCGGGAAGGTCACCGCGCTCGGCTGGCTCTGCACGATCTTCCACAGCGGTTCCTTGGCCAGGGCGGCAAGCTCCTTGCCGGTCCAGTCGCCGTAGTGGCACTCCCCCACCCGGTCGTCGGTGACGACGTCCTGGGTGCCGCCCGGGGCCGCGGGGCCCTCCGGCCGACGGCCCGCGATCGCCTGGGCGGTCTGGTGGCAGCGGTCGAGCGGACTGGACACGATCGCGGCCAGCGGGATCCCGACGAGGCGTTCGGCCAGCGCCGAGGCCTGCGCGCGGCCCCGGTCGTCGAGGCCGACCCCTGGGGTCCAGCCGAGCAGGATCTTGCCGGTGACCTCGGTGAGACCGTGTCGCACCAGCAGGACGGTGGTCAACCCAGACTTCCCTTCACCCATGCACAGCAGACGGGGCGGGCGCCCACCAGGCGACACGGTCGGACACACGAGCCGTCCTCGTCGGCCGTCCCGCCCGGCCGACGAGGGTCGGACTGGCATGGTGACCAGGTCGGACGTGCCCGTGAGGGCGTCCACGCACCACGGTGACGGCGCGTGATCAGACCACCCGGGGACCACCCACCGCACCACGCTACCGAGCAGGCGCACCCGGGACTGTCGGAGGCGTCGTTACGCTTCGGCCATGCCCGAAGATGCCGTCGACATCCCGCTTGCACCCACCTCCGCGCCTGGGGACCGGGGCGCGGCACCCGATGACGCGGCAGTCTTCGCGGCGTTCTGCGACGCGGGCCTGTGGCCCGGGCTGGGGCGGACGACCGCCGGCCGGCTCGGCGAGGCGGGTATCGAATGCCGTGAGCAGGTGGACCTGGCCCGGCTGTCCGCCGTCCCCGGAGTGTCCGGGCCGCGGGCTCGCCGCCTGCTCGACAGCTTCCGCGCGGCGGAGCCGGCCTATGCGGCGGTGGAGCTCCTCGTCGCGGCCCGGATGCCGGCGCGGCTGGCCCGCGGGCTTACCGACGCCCTCGGTCCGCAGGCCGCCGAGGCGCTGCGCGCCGACCCGTGGTCCCTGCTCGACGGCGGCACGGCCGAGCTCGGCGACGCCGACCGCTTCGCCCGCCACTTCGGGCTCGACCGCGGTGACCCGCGGCGCGGTCCGGCAGTCGTCACCCACCTGCTCGGCCGCGCCGCCAGCCGCGCGGGCGACACCGCCGCGCCGGTCGAGGACGTGACCCGCGCCACAGCCCGCGAAGGAGTCGCCGATCCGGCGGAGGCGCTGACCGCCGCGCTCGACACCGGCCGCGCGGTGCAGGTCGACGACCGCGTCGCGCTGGAGCGGTACGCGATGGCCGAGCAGGCGGTCGCCGACGGCGTGGAACGCCTCCTCGCGACCGCGGAGCCGCTGCGACCCGGCGCGGACGGGCCGTCGCGGCGGGCCCGCCGCGACGGCGGTGACGGCGGTGACGGAGCCGGGCCAGCGGCCGCGCCGCCGCCTCCGCCTCCGCCGGCGACCATGTCGATGTTCGACGACACCGATGACACCGACGCCGAGCCCGAGGACGGCGCCCGGTCGGGAGATGACGAACCGGGCGCCCTCGACGGTCGCGGCCCCTCGGCAGGTGGCGACGCGGCGGGCGGGGATGCCGCCGACCCCGGTGCCGAGGCTGACCGTGCCGTCGCCGGCCTGGACGAGGTCCAGCTCCTGGCCGCGCGCACGGCGCTGGAGGTCGGCGTCAGCGTGCTGACCGGCGGTCCGGGCACGGGCAAGAGCCGGACGGTCGCAGCGGTCGTCCGGCTCGCCGAGGCTGCCGGTGTGGAAGTGGCGCTCGCCGCCCCGACCGGGCGGGCCGCCAAGCGGCTCGAAGAGCTGTGCGGTGCGCCGGCGAGCACCCTGCACCGCCTGCTGGGCGCTCAGGGCCGCGGCGGCGGTTTCAGCCGGGACGAGCACAACCCGCTCGACGCCGACCTCGTCGTCGTCGACGAGACATCCATGCTCGACGCCGAGCTCGGCGCCGCCCTCCTGGACGCGTGCGCCGACGGCACCCATCTGCTGTTGGTCGGCGATCCCGCCCAGCTACCCAGTATCGGCCCCGGTCAGTTGCTCGCCGATCTGCTGGAGTCCGAGACCGTCCCGGTGACGGAGCTGACCCGGCTCTACCGGCAGGCGGACGGCGGCGCGATCGCGACGATGGCCGCGGCGGTCCGCCACGGTGAGCTGCCGCCCCCGCCGCCGGGCCCGGGCCGCGAGGTGGTCGTCGTGCCCGCGCGTTCGTCGGGCGAGGCCGCCCACCGGGTGGTCCAGCTCGTCAGCGACTCGATCCCGCGTGCGCTGGGCATCCCGTCGGCCGAGGTCCAGGTCGTCACGCCGGTGCACGGCGGGCCGGCGGGGACGACCGCGCTGAACACCGCGCTGAAGCGGACGCTCAACCCCGGTCCCGGCGAGGTCTCCGGCTTCGACGTCGGTGACCGGGTCGTGGCGACGGCGAACCATCTCGACCTGGGGTTCGCCAACGGCGAGATCGGCGTCGTCGTGGCGCTCGGCGAACGCGGTGGGCTACGGGTGGCCTTCCCCGGCGGCGAGCTGGACATCCCGTCCCACGGTGTCGTCGACCTCCGACACGGCTGGGCCGTGACGGTCCACCGCGCCCAGGGCAGCGAATGGGCCGCAGTGGTCGGTGTCTTCCCGCCGGAGGCCGGGCGGATGCTGAACCGGCCGCTGATCTACACGGCGATCACCCGGGCGCGCAGCCACCTCTCCGTCGTGTCGGTGAACGGACCGGCGCTGCGCGCGGCCGTCCGCGACGCGGGTGGGCGGCGCCGGATGACCCTGCTGCCAGCGCTGCTCGCCGGCGGCTCCGCGGATCCGTTCGGTCTGGCCGACGACATCGACGACATCGACGACGAGGACGAGATCGGTGCGGCCGGGAGCCACGGCGGTGAGCTGACCGACAGGCTCACCGCGGCGGCCGCCCCGGCTCCCGCCAGCACGTGACAGGACAGTGATGAGACGACTGACGCTCCGTACACCGCCCCACGGCAAGATCGCGTGCCGTGCGCATGGGTAGCGTGCGGGTGGTGAGCGCAGACGACCTGCCAGCCGGTCAGGTCGGGGAACCGTCCTCGGCACCGGAGGACCCGGGCACTCCCCCGCGGGAGCCACGGCCGACCCAGCCCGGCGGCGCCGAACCCACGGGGGCACGGGCACCGATGCCGCGCACGCCGCCGGATGTGCCGGATCTGACAGCTCGGCCGGATTCGCCGGATCTGTCGGACGCACCGAGACGGCTCCGCCAGGACGCGTCGCCGGATCCGTCCGGTGACCCTGCGTCGCTGGTCGAGCGGGTCGCCATGCCGGCGTCGACGGCCCGGGCCCGCGATCCGCTGGCCGCCGAGCAGGTCCCGATCGAGCGGGCGGGCCCGGGGAAGCAGGTGGTGCCGGTCCACGAGGTCCCCGCCCCCGCCCCCGCGGACGGCCCTGAGGCAACGGGACCGGCCAGCCCGGCGGAACCGACCCCGGCGGAGCGGTCCGGGGAGGTGCGGAACTCCGAGGGGACTGCGCGCCCGCAGGCGGCCGCGTGGAGGCATCGCCTGGCGGTCGACGGAACGCGCGCGGGGCGCTGGGTCGTCACCGTGGCGCCACAACTGTTCCTCGCGGGGACGCTGCTGGCGGTCGCGATCGGCGCCGTGCTGCGGTTCGCCACACCGAGCCATCTGTGGCTGGACGAGTCGCTGACGGTCGGCATCGCCTCACGTTCTGTGCCGGACCTGTTGCAGGCATTGCGCCACGACGGGTCACCACCCCTGTACTACCTGCTCCTGCACGGGTGGATCACCCTGTTCGGCGACGGCGACATCGCCGTACGGTCGCTGTCGGGCGTACTCTCCCTGGCCACGCTCCCGCTGGCCTGGCTCGCCGGCCGTTTCGTGGGCCGCGCCGCGGCCTCGCTCGGCAACGGCGGGCCCACCACCGAGCACCGGGTCGGTCTCGCGGCTCTGCTGCTGTTCGCCTGCTCGCCGTACGCGATCCGGTACGGCAGCGAGACGCGGATGTACTCGCTCGTCGTCCTGCTGGTCCTGGTGTTCGGGTTCGCGATCGTGCGGGCGCTTGACCGCTCGAGCCTGCCCCGCCTCGCCCTGCTGACCCTCGCGACGGCCGCACTGGTCTACACGCACTACTGGACGTTCCTGCTGGTGTTCACCGTCGCCGCGTTCCTGCTCGTGCAGGCGCGGCGGCGGCGGACCTACCAGCGCCCGGCACTGCGGGCGTTCGGGGCGATGGCGGCCTCCGCGGTGCTGTTCGCACCCTGGATGCCGGTGTTCCTGTTCCAGATGCTGCACACCGGCACGCCCTGGGCGCCCCGGGTGCAGGCGCAGGTGCTGCTCGACACCGTCTTCGACTGGGCCGGGCCGCAGTCGACCGGGGCCCTGCTGGGCATCATCCTTCTCGGCGGCGCCCTGATCGGGCTCACCGCCAGGCCGCTGGGCCGCGAGCTGCACGTCAAGATCTCCGGCCGGTCCCCTGGGCGGTACCTGGCCGCGATCTGGCTGGTGCCACTGCTCCTGGCCTACTTCGTCAACATGTTCGGCGGCAGCGCCTACGCCGAGCGGTACACCGGCATCGCGCTGCCGGCCTGCCTGCTGCTGGCGTCGCTGGGGATCGCGCAGGTTCCCGTACACCGGGCGTTCGCGGCGGTGCTCGTGGCCGCCTCGGTCAGCGGTCTGCTGGGCGGGTACCAGCTCGCCCGCACCGAACGGACGCAGGCCGGCGAGATCGCCGACCGGATAGCGCGGATCGCCCGCCCGGGCGACGTCGTCGCCTACTGCCCGGACCAGCTGGGTCCGGCGGTACACCGGGCGATCGTGCGCCGGGGGGACATCGACGTGCGGGAGATCGTCTACGCGGACGAGACCGGCCCGGCGCTCGTCGACTGGGTCGACTACGCCGACCGGATGAAGCGTGCGAACGGCACCGCCTTCGCCGCCGAGGTCAACGAGCTCGCCGGGCCGGACCATGCCGTCCTGCTCGTTCGCGCGGACGGGTACCGCTTCCTCGAGGGCGCCTGCGCCGTGCTCTCCGACCAGCTCGCGGCCCTGCGCGACCGCGCGCTCCAGGTGGAGAAGCGCAACCTCTACGAGGGTGCGTCCCTGGAACGGTTCTCGACGCTGCGCTGATCACCCGCCGCAGCGCACACCGCCAGCACCAGCAGCGCCATCGGCAGCGTGTAGTGGTTGAAGAAGGTCTGCTTGTTCATCAGGTCCAGGGCCAGCAGCACCAGGGCGGAGCCCGCGCAGAAGCCGGCGGCTCCGCCACGGGCCCGCCAGGCCAGCAGGTAGCTGAGGGCCAGCACGACCGCGGTCACCCCGAATCCGAGGGTGATCCCGAAGTGGTGGGCCCAGCCAGGGACGGAGAGCGAGTGGTCCAGCACCTGGTAGTCGAGATTCGTGCGCACGGCGTCGTCGAAGAAGTCCCGCGGGGAGGCGACCACCCAGGGCAGGACGGCCACCAGCCCGAGGCCGGCCGCCCAGAGCGCCCGGCGCGGCCCGAACGCCGGCCAGCAGGCGGCCAGCGGGAGCACAAGGGCCACGTGCTGCTTGCTGGCCAGCGCGAGCGCGAAGGCCACCACGGCCAGCCGGGTACGCCCGGTCGTGACCGCCCAGACAGTCCCCGTCAGCAGGAGCACGAGGAGCGGTTCCGTCCACGACTGCTGGAGGGCGTACATCGACTCCGGGAACACGGTGACCAGCAGCGGGAGCACGGGCGCGACGGTCAGGGCCCACGGCGGCGCCGCTGCGGGCCCACCGTCACCCGCGGGTTCGCCGCCACCGGGCTCGCCGGCACCGGGTGCGGCGCCGCCGGGTGCAGCGCCGCCGCGGGCCTCGCCGGCTGGGCGACCCGCGACGACAGCACGCGCCGCGACGGCCGCCAGGACCAGTGCCAGCAGCAGGCCGTAGCGAACGTCCCCGAAGACCCACCGGAACGGGGCGAGCAGCAGCGAGGTGCCGGGCAGGTAGGGGTAGACGTCGAACAGGCCCCCGGCGGTGTAGGTGGCCCGGTCCGGACCCCACTGCTGGCGGTACATGTTCTCGCCCCGGGCGAGACCGGAGGTCGACACCTGCAGCAGGTGGAACACATCGATGCGCGGCCGCGGCGCGGCGATGACCGTGGCCACCCCCGCGGCGATGGCGAGCCCGAGCACCCCCCGGAACACGCCGTCCCCCGCCCACCAGGAGCCGCCGAGCCAGCGGCCGCGACGATCGGTGCCCCCCGGGCGCGCGCGTCGCAGGAACGAGCCGAGGAGGGCCGCGGCCGCCAGGGCACCGGCGAGGGCGGCGAGGACATCCGCGGCGAGCGCTGCCGGGCCGGTGGCGTAGTACCGCGGGTGCCGCACGACCGGGCCGACCGCGACCACGACAGCACACAACGCGACCGCCACGCGGCCACTCGCCGCCGCGGCCGGCCTCGCCCAGCGACCCCGGCGCTCGGCGGGCCAGCCGAGGGCGACAGTGACCGCGGCTGCCCCGAACAGGACCGCGGCAAGGGCCAGCGGGCTGTACCGCCCGTCGGACAGACTGATCCCCACCGCGGTCCCGCACCAGCCCAGCAGGAGCAGATCGACCCGCAGTCGTCGAGACGCGCTGCCACGCCGCACGGTGCCAGGCGGTGCGGGTGCGTCGGCGGGCGGTGTGGGACCGGTGCCACCCGGGGCGGCGCCGCGGGCCGCGCCGGAACGGACGGGCCGGCGGGTCGGCTCGGCCGCCGGCGGCTCGCGGGGGTCGGGCAGAGCGCGGGACATGTCCGCACGATCCCAGAGCGCCCCGCGTCGGCGAGCCACCGACCTTACCGGGCCCGCGTCGGGTCGCGGCCTTCCCGCTCGCTGCGAACGCCTGGGAACCGCTGCGGTGGCCCGGCGCCGGGGGGTCCGGTGAAGCGACGGTAACAACCATGCGAGACTGCCCCGGAGGCCGGATGCGAAGGTTCCGGCACCGGGAGGGGTTCCGTCAGCCGCGGGCGTGAAACATGCCGCAGGCCTGCCCCTACTGACCACGGACGATGTCGTTGAGGAGAGGTCCGGCACAGTGACCGAAAAGCCAGAGGTAGTCGTCATCGGAGCCGGGCCGGCCGGTCTGTCCGCCGGCTGGGAACTGATGAAGCGGGAGATCCCCGTGACGATTATCGAGGGTGACTCGGTAGTCGGTGGAATCAGCCGTACGGCCCAGCGGGACGGCTGGCGGTTCGACATCGGCGGCCACCGCTTCTTTACCAAGGTCCCCGAGGTCGAAAAGCTGTGGCACGAGATCCTGCCGGATGAGGACTTCCTGCTCCGGCCGCGATCCAGCCGTATTTACTACAAGGGGAAGTTCTTCGACTACCCCCTGAAGGCCGGCAACGCGCTGGGTAACCTCGGTGTTCTCGAGGCGGCCCGCTGCATCGGCTCGTACGCGGCGGCCCGGGTGCGCCCGCCCAAGGACCAGTCGGACTACGAGAGCTGGCTGGTCGCCCGCTTCGGCTGGCGGCTCTACCGCACCTTCTTCAAGACCTACACGGAGAAGCTGTGGGGCGTGCAGGTCAGCGAGATGCCGTCCGACTGGGCCGCCCAGCGGATCAAGAGCCTCTCCATGAGCAACGCCATCATCAACGCGGTGCTGCCGAAGCGGAACCAGAAGGAGATCACCTCCCTCATCGAGGAGTTCCAGTACCCGAAGTTCGGGCCGGGAATGATGTGGGAGACCGCCGCCGACAAGATCACCAAGCAGGGCGGGCGGATCATCTTCGAGGAGAAGGTTCGCAAGATCCACCACGAGAACGGGCGTGCCACCGGCGTCACCACGGTGGTCACGGGCGGCTACGGGCCCGGCGCCGGGGCGCCCGAGTCGTCCCGCAGCGACCTCGGCACCGAGTACCAGTACACCGGCGACCACTTCATCTCGTCGATGTCGTTCTCCTCGCTGGTGCGCGTGATGGACCCGCCGGTCCCGCCGCGTGTTCTCGCCGCCGCGAACGCGCTCAAGTACCGCGACTTCCTGACGGTGGCGCTGGTCGTCCCCGAGTCCGCCGGTTTCCCGGACAACTGGATCTACATCCACGCCCCGGACGTGAAGGTCGGCCGCATCCAGAACTTCGCGTCATGGTCGCCGTTCCTGGTGAAGGACGGCAAGACCTGCCTCGGGCTCGAGTACTTCGTCTTCGAGGGTGACGAGATGTGGAACTCCTCGGACGAGGACCTGATCGCCCTCGGCACCCGGGAGCTGGCGAAGCTCGGCCTGGTCGGATCGGCCAAGGTCGAGGCCGGTTACGTCGTGCGGATGCCCAAGGCCTACCCGTACTACGACATGGACTACAAGAAGAACGTCGACATCATCCGCGGGTGGCTCGAGGACAACACGCCGAACGTCCACCCCGTGGGCCGTAACGGCATGCACCGCTACAACAACCAGGACCACTCGATGCTGACCGCGATGCTCACGGTCGAGAACATCATCGACGGCAAGTCCCACGACGTCTGGGAGGTGAACGTCGAGGAGGATTACCACGAGGTTTCCTCCACGAAGCGCGCCTAGACCGCGGGCGCGCGGTTGTGATCCCACCTCCGGTGAGGTGGGATCCGGATGTGTTCCGCGCACCCGGCGTGGCCGGTGCGCGCCTGGGCGCGTCATCCTGAGCGCGTCGACGTTCACCCGCAGCAATGTGCCCGCGAGCGCGGGCCGGCCGGCCGCCCTGCGCGGAACGGCCGGTCCGCCCCGCGGCCCCTGGCACCGAAGGGACAGACCGTGACCGACGTCGCGGTGCGGCCGGCGGAAAACACGCCCGAGCCGGTCGACAGGGCCGGCGCGCGGCCCGGCCGCGAGGAGCGGATCTTCCGGGCCGCACTCGTACTGATCATCACCGCGGCGGTGGTGCTGCGTTTCGTCGCCCGCCAGCCGCTCTGGCTGGACGAGGCGCAGAGCGTGGCGATCGCCCGCCTCCCCCTCTCCGGGACCGGCCCGACCATGTGGGACGGGCTGCTGGAGGACGGCTCGCCACCCCTCTACTACATCCTCCTGCATCTGTGGACGTCCGTTCTCGGGGACGGCACGGGAGCGGTGCGGGCCATGTCCGCGGTGATCAACCTCGGCTCGGCGGTGCCGCTGTACTACCTCGGCCGCCGGCTGGTCGGCCAGCGGGCGGCGAAGGTCGCGGTGGTGTTCTACCTGACCTCGCCGTTCGCGCTGTACTTCGGCACCGAAACGCGGATGTACAGCCTCATCGTGCTGCTCACCACGCTCGGCGGCCTGGCCCTGGAGCGGGTGCTGCGGGAGCCGCGCGCGAAGAACATCGCCGCGCTGGCCCTCTGCTCCGGCTGCCTCGCGCTCACCCACTACTGGTGCCTCTACCTGCTGGTCACCGTCGGCGCGTGGCTGATCGGCCTGGTCTTCCTGCGGCGGCGGCTCGCGGCGGCGCGGGCGGTGCGCGACGCGCGCTCCACCCGCCCCGGCGGGCGCGCGCGTGGCGGGCACCGGCCGGGCTCGGTCCGCGCCCCGCGCCCCGCGGCGACGGCTGTCAGTCCGGTGCCGTCCAACGGCACGCCGGCCGCAGGGCTGGCGGAGACCGCCGACCAGTGGGCTGGCGGCCGGCACCCGGCCGAGGTCCTCGCCGACACGGTGGACGCTTCCGGACGGACGGTGCCGCCCTGGTCCCCGCGCGGTCCGCTGGCGGGGATCGTCGGGATCGTCGCCGGCGGCCTGGTGTTCGCGCCCTGGCTGCCGAACTTCTTCTCCCAGCTCGCGCACACCGGCACGCCCTGGGGTGAGCCGGCGACCTTCGCGGCCGTCAGCCACGCCTACGGCCAGTGGGCCGGCGGGCCGACCACCCTCGGCCGTCTGCTGCTGTTCCTGATCACCGGCCTGGTCGCCGCGGGCATCGCCGGGCGCCCGCTCGGCGGCCGGTTCCTCCTGCTCGATCTGAAGGGGCTCGAGCCGGGGCGCACCCTGTTCCTCCTCGCCACCGGGACACTGATCGTCGCCGTCGCCGCCGGCAAGGCCGTGGGCAACGCCTGGGCCGACCGCTACACCGCGACGGCCTTCGTCCCGTTCCTGCTGGTGGTCGGGCTCGGCGCGACCATGCTGGCGGATCGGCGCGTGTTCCACGGTGTGCTCGCCATAGCCGCGCTGGCCGGTGTTGTCGCCGGCACGAGCGACGTCCGGCGGGAGCGTTCCCAGGCCGGCGAGGCCGCGGCTGTCCTCACCCGGCTGGCCAGCCCCGGGGACATCCTGCTGGTGTGCCCGGACCAGCTCGGACCCGGGCTCGCACGCACCGTCCCGTCCTGGCTCAAGGTGTACGTGGTGCCGACCTACGCCGGGCCGGACCGGGTGAACTGGGTCGACTACGAGGAACGGAACGAAGGTGCCAACGGGGTCGCGTTCGCGGAGCGGGCGCTGGCCGAGGCGGGGACCAACACTGTCTTCATGGCCGGCTCGGGCGCCTACCGGACCTACGAGGAGTTGTGCACCCAGGTCCGGACGACCCTGCAGGAGCGGCGCCCGAACGCCGACGAGGTGATGGAGCAGGGCCTGCCGACGCGGGTCTACGAGAACTACGCCCTGCTGCGCTTCCGAGCGTCGTGACCGAGCCCGGACCACCGGGCGCTGCCGGGGGAGGTTCCTGGTTCGAGACCGCTCGGCCTGCGCGCCCGGACCGACGCCGCCCCGCCCCGCCGCAACCGCAACCGCAACCGATGCCGACACCGCACGGGGGCACCGGGGCGGCGATCTCGGACGCACCTGCGCCGGGGGCGCCAGAGCGGCAGGTGCCGGACGGCACGGTGCCGCCGGAACGCGCGGCCGCGCCGGCCCCCCGTCCGGCACCTGCCAGCGCGCTCCTTCCCGCGGCGGGCGAGGTACCGGTGGCCGGCGCGGGACGAGGGAGGGCGGGCCGGCATGCCAGCGGCGCCTCCGCCCCCGCTTCTGCTCCCGCCCTCGAACGCGGAGCCGCGGCGGCGGCGGGTGCCTGGGCTCGGCGCTGGTACTTCCGGGAGATCCTGGTCGCCTGGCTCGCCGCCCGGGTGGTGGTCGGAGCCGCGCTGGGCCTGACCCGTTTCCTCGCCGACAGCGTCCGGGAGGACAACGCCGCCGGGCTGGAGACGACGGGCCTGCTCGGCTGGGATGCCGGCTGGTACCTCACCATCGCCGAGCACGGGTACGAGGCGTCCGGGGACGAGAGCCGCCGTTTCTTCCCCCTGCTGCCCCTGCTGGTCCGGGTGTTCACGGTCCTGCCGGGCCTGGGCGGTCACAGCGGCGCGGTGTTGGTGGTGCTGGTCAACGTGCTGGCGCTCGGGTTCGCGTTGGCGCTGGTCGGCGTGGCGCGTACGGAGGGTTTCGGTGAGGACGCGATCCAGCGGCTGATCTGGATCTCAGCGCTGGCACCGCCCGCCTTCGTCCTGGTGATGGGTTATGCGGAGGCGCTGGCCGGGCTGCTCGCCGCCGCCGTGATCCTCGGGGCACGCAGCCGCCGCTGGGAGATCGCGGCCGCCGCCGGGCTACTCGGCGGCCTGTGCCGGCCGCTGGGCCTGTTGCTGGCCATCCCGGTGGCGATCGAGGCGGCCCGGGGGCTGCGCCTGCCGCTGACTGGCAGGCTCGGGGCGGCGGGGGCACCCGGGCCGCTGGTCCGTCCCGTGGCGGCCGGCGGGCCGACCGGCCGGGAGATGCTCAGCCGGTTCGCTGCGGTCATCGCCCCGGTTGTCGGCGCCGGTGTGTATCTGATGTGGTCCGCCTCGGCGCACGGGGACGGGCTGGCCCCGCTCACCATGCAGCGGGACGCGGCACGGCACGGCAGCACGGGCAATCCGCTCGCGACCATCATCGACGCGGCCCGCGGAGC
Source organism: Parafrankia sp. FMc2 (assembly GCF_041008525.1). Taxonomy (NCBI): domain Bacteria; kingdom Bacillati; phylum Actinomycetota; class Actinomycetes; order Frankiales; family Frankiaceae; genus Parafrankia; species Parafrankia sp. FMc2. The sequence continues at coordinate 18,124 of NZ_JBFLUG010000022.1, forward strand.
GACGACCGGCGAGCTCGGCACGGCCCTGCACGTTCCCTGGCTGCTGCTCGCCGTGGCGGCCCTGGTGGTGATGGTCCGTACCCTGCCGGTGTCGTATGCCGTGTGGTCCGGGCTGGTGTTCGCGGCCGTGGTCACCGGCAGCAATCTCGACTCGTCCGAGCGCTACCTGTATGGCGCCTTCCCGTTCCTGCTGGTGGCCGCCATGGCCACAGCTCGCCGCGAGGCGTGGAATCTGGTGATCACGGTTTCGGCAGCGGCGATGACCGTCTATGCCACGCTGGCGTTCACGCTCTCCTACGTCCCCTGACCCGTCCCCCGGCCAGGGGCCCGTCCCCGGCATGTGCCCGGCGCGGCCTGCTGACCCGCGGCCGGTTGACCCGCGGCCGGTTGATCCGCGACCTCCCGATGATTGTGTGGCCGCGATGCGGCCACACTCTTGTGCGCGATCGGCCGCTACGCCAAGGTTTCCCCTCAGGAGACCCGGCGTTCACAGACCCACCGGGGCCGCGGCACCGATCCGCGGGCGCCGGTGCGGACGTCCGCGCACGGGAGGACCGCCGGCGCGTTGGGCCGGCGCAGCGGGAGGTGCACGCGTCTTGGCGGACAGGGATCTCGAGTACCAGAAGCTGACCATGCCCCCGGGTACCGACCGGCGGACCGCGGTCGCGATCCTCACTCTGCACGCCGAGTTCGGCGACTGGGAGCTCGACCGCTCCCGGATCCACCCCGATGGGACCCGCCGAGTGGTGCTACGTCGGCGGCGCCGACCGGGCGGCCTTCCCGGATATCTGCCCACCTGAGTTCGCCCGGTCGCTCCCGGCCGCCCGCTGGCCGCGGCTGCCCGGCGGTGGCGGCACGCTGCCCTGGTTCCGATGGGTACAACACGTCCTGTTCGGTGTGCCGCCCGCCTGCGTGACAGCGGCGTCCCGTGACGTGAGTATCGCCACGATCTCCCTTCCGCTACGCGGCGGAAGATGGTGAGGCGGACGGACCGTGAACCACTCCGTCAGACACCCTTCGGCATGTGGGGAGCGATTGTGACCGCTACGAGCGACGGGCACCAAAAGCATCGGGTCGTGATCATCGGCTCGGGTTTCGGCGGGCTGTTCGCCGCCCAGGCGCTGCGCCGCGAGCCCGTCGAGGTGACTGTCGTCGCTAAGACCACACATCACCTGTTCCAGCCACTGCTTTACCAGGTTGCGACGGGCATCCTTTCCGAGGGCGAGATCGCCCCGGCGACCCGTGAGGTGCTGCGCCGCCAGCAGAACGTGCGGACCGTTCTCGGCGAGGTCACCGGTATCGACCTCGCCGAGAAGACCGTGACGTCGAACCTGCTGGGGCGCACGGAAGTGCAGCCATACGACAGCCTGATTGTCGCGGCCGGCGCCGGTCAGTCCTATTTCGGGAACGACCACTTCGCCGAGCACGCCCCGGGCATGAAGAGCATCGACGACGCGCTGGAGCTGCGCGGGCGGATCTTCGGCGCCTTCGAGGTGGCCGAGACCTCGCCCGACCCGGCCGACGCCGCGCGCTACATGACCTTTGTCGTGGTCGGTGCCGGCCCGACCGGTGTGGAGATGGCCGGTCAGATCGCCGAGATGGCGCATCGGACGCTGCGCCACGACTTCCGGCACGTCGACACCACCAAGGCCCGGATCATTCTCCTCGACGCCGCGCCGACCGTGCTCGGCACCTTCGGGGAGAAGCTGGCCGCCAAGGCCACCGCGAAGCTGGAGAAGATCGGCGTCGAGATCCAGCTCGGCGCCCGGGTCGTCAATGTCGACTCCCGCGGCATCGACGTCGAGGACTCCGACGGCACCCGGCGCCGGATCGAGTCGGTCTGCAAGATCTGGGCCGCCGGCGTCGCCGCCAGCCCGCTCGGCAGGCAGCTCGCCGAGCAGTCCGGCGCGGTCCTCGACCGGGCCGGCCGGATCCAGGTGCAGCCGGACCTGACCCTGCCCGGTCACCCCGAGGTGTTCGTCGTCGGGGACATGGCCACCCTCGACCGGCTTCCTGGTGTGGCCCAGGTCGCCATCCAGGGTGGCAAGTACGCCTCGAAGACGATCGCCACCCGGTTGCGCGGCGGCCCGCCGATGCGCAACTTCGAGTACAAGGACAAGGGCAGCATGGCCACGATCTCGCGCTTCAGCGCGGTGGCCAGCATCAAGGGCGTGCAGCTCAGCGGGTTCCTGGCCTGGCTGATGTGGCTCGCCGTGCACCTCGTCTACATCATCGGGTTCAAGCACCGGGTGACGACCCTGCTGCACTGGACGGTGAGCTTCATCGGCCGCGGTCGGTCGGAGCGGACCGTCACCCAGCAGCAGATCTTCGCCCGGTCTGCGCTGCAGCGCCTCGGGGAAGGCTTCATGCCGACCCTGCCCGACGACTGGGCCTCCCGCGGCCCGTCCGCGGTGACCCGCCCGGCAGCGCAGCCGGGGGCCGTCCCCACGGCCCGGAAGGCGGGAACGGACGCGCCCCGTCTCACCCCGGACGGCACGCCGTCCGGGGGCGCGGCCTCGGGCAGCACCTCCACCGGCACCGCCTGACCACGGGCGCGGGCCGGACGGATCCGTCCAGCAGGCCCGGCCCCGGAGCCGAGCGCCCCGGAGCCGGGCCTGCTGCCGTCCGGGCTCGGGCCCCCTGACCGTCCTGCCCGCCGGTGACCGCCGCTGCCCGCGCAGCGGCGGTCAGGCTCCGGTCAGGACGAGGCGAGGAAGCGGTCCAGCACGCGGACACCGAACCGCAGGGCGTCGACGGGCACCCGCTCGTCGACGCCGTGGAACATCCCCGCGAAGTCGAGGTCGGGCGGCAGCAGCAGCGGCGAGAAGCCGAAGCAGCGGATGCCGAGACGGGAGAACGACTTCGCGTCGGTGCCGCCGGAGAGCATGTAGGGGACGGCGCGCGCCGCCGGGTCCTCCGCCCGCAGCGCCGAGGCCATCGCGTCCACCAGCGGCCCGTCGAACCCGGTCTCCAGCGCCTGGTCGTTGACCACCCACTCGCGCCGCACCTCCGGCCCGAGAAGCTCGTCGACCTGGCGCAGGAACTCCTCCTCCTGGCCGGGCAGGTAGCGCCCGTCCACGTAGGCGGTGGCCTCCCCGGGAATCACGTTCACCTTGTGGCCGGCCGCCAGCTGGGTCGGGTTCACCGTGTTGCGGATCGTCGCGCCGACCATGCGGGCGATCGGACCGAGCTTCGCGATCGTGCTCTCGATGTCGCCCGCGTCGAGCTCGATGCCCAGTGCCTCGCCGATCGAGTCGAGGAACACCCGCACCGTGGGCGTGACGACGATCGGGAACTGGTGACGGCCCAGCCGGGCCACCGCCTCGCACAGCTTGGTGACGGCGTTGTCCTCGCTGAGCATCGACCCGTGGCCCGCCCGCCCGGCCACGGTGAGCTTCATCCAGGCGATGCCCTTCTCGGCCGTCTCGATGAGGTAGAGCCGCAGGTCGTCCGAGACCGTGTAGGAGAACCCACCGACCTCGCTGATCGCCTCCGTGCAGTCGGCGAAGTGGTCGGGGTGGTTGTCGACCAGCCAGCGCGCCCCGAGGGTGCCCCCGGCCTCCTCGTCGGCCACGAAGGCCACCACGAGGTCACGCGGCGGACGACGGCCGGAGCGGGCCATGTCACGCACGACCGCGAGGGTCATGGCGTCCATGTCCTTCATGTCGATGGCGCCCCGCCCCCACAGACAGCCGTCGAGCTCCTCACCGGCGAAGGGGTGCACGCGCCAGTCCGTCGGGTCGGCCGGGACGACGTCCAGATGGCCGTGGATCAGCAGCGGTGAGCGGGACGGATCAGAGCCCTCCAGCCGGGTCACGACACTTGTGCGGCCCGGGGCGGACTCGAGCAGGACCGGCTCCAGGCCCACCTCGGCCAGCTTCTCCGCCACGAACTCGGCGATCGGCCGCTCGTGACCGTCGCCGTTCCCCCGGTTGACGGACTCGAACCGGAGCAGATCCCGACACAGGTCCACCACCTCGGACTCGGCCGTCAGCGCCGCGCCGGCGCTTGCCGCCTGCCCCGCGGCGGCCGCCGGCCGGTTCTCGGCGGCGGCAGGGACGTCAGGGGGATCGAGGGACGCGTTTGCCATGACTCCAGTCTGCCCCTCCGGCCATGCGTTCATCGGAGCAGGGACGTAGCGTCGCCACGAGGCGTTCCGCACCGGTTTCCGGCCTGTGAACGATCCGTGATGGCCCGGCACGCCACCTGGTAGGAGGACCCGACCGGCAGGAGGACCCGCCATGACCGTGTACCGATGCCCGCGCGCAGACCTTGGCTGCGCCGCGGTCTTCCCGACCACCGGCGACCTTGACTACCACCTGAACCTGGCACACGGCTACGGACGACTCCAGCGGTTCTTCGCCAGCATGACGAAAACGACGACACTCCCGGTTGGGCCGAAGCCCGTCCGACGGGTCCCGGACGGGCTCGAAGGCGGTTCCGGGACACTCACCACCGCACAGGTACACCACCCGGACACCAGAGTCGTGGAGCGGGGCGGGCCAGCCCGGTGAGCACTCCTGCGGGCCCGCGGTGAACGGTACCGCGGCGCAGGCGAACCGTCGCCCCCACGGACCGCACCCGCAGGAAGCCGGTCCACACCCCCACCAATTCCCCGAGGGCGTCCGCCGCCCGCGCACCCGAAGGAAATCGGGAAATACCGCGGCCCCAAATTCCCCCAACACACACCCGCAAAGATTCTTTGTTTGGCATGGCCTGCCGAGTGGCAGGCCCCCTGCTGGTGCGGGGCCGCCGCACAGGAATTTGATCCATGGGGGAACTATGGGAAAGTCCGCACCACGTAGAATTCTCGTTCTTGTTGCGACGGGTGCCACCGTCGCGGCTCTCGGCCTGGGTCCGGGCGCGGTTTCCGCGCAGGCCTTCTGGGACGACAAGGGCCACCACGAGCAGTACGGCAAGGACAAGTGGGAGAAAGACCGCTGGGACAAGGACCACCGGAAGGACGACAAGTGGGAGAAGGACGAGTGGAAGAACGACAAGTGGGAGAAGGACAAGTGGGATAAGGATCGTTGGGACAAGGACAAGTGGGAGAAGGACCGCTGGGACAAGGACAAGCGGGGCAAGGACGACTGGAACTGGGACTGGAACTGGTAGTCCGCTGACCAGGCAGGTTCCACACAGCTGAAGCCGGCCGGGGAACGGAATGAGGTGGCGACCGGCTCGCCCCGGAGGTCGCCACCGTTCCGCGGAGGCCGACGTTTCCGTTCCCCGGCGTCAGGTGATCAGCTCACCGACGCCCCAGGCCAGCACCATCGCGAGTCCCGCACAGATCTCCACCAGGAGCCCGACGCCGAAGGCGAGCGTCGCCGCCCAGGTGGACGCCGCGGCCTGACCGGGGTCGCGCAGGCGGGCGAGTTCGGCCAGATAGATCCCGGCGAGGCCACCGACGAGCAGGCCGATGACAGGCACGACAAAGAACCCGATCACAGCGCAGACCGCGCCGACGAGCATCGTCCCGAACGGTGCCCCCGCGGCGGAGGCGGCGCGCCCCGGCAGCACGTACTTGGCCAGCGACCCCACAACGAACAGCGCGCTGATGACCGCGAGCACCAGCCAGCGCGCGGCTCCGCCACCGTCCGCGATCGTCCACCACACCGCGGCGCCCCAGACGACCAGCAGGCCCGGAAGCACGGGCACCAGGACTCCGACGAGGCCGAGAGCCATGACCAGGGCGACCGCGAACAGCTCCACGCCGCTCATGGCGATGACCTCCCGACACCGGCCCGCCTCCGCGGCGGTGGGCCGCTCGCGCTCCGCCCTCGTGCCCCGCCCCGGTTCGGGGCGCCGACACCCGCTCCGCCCGAAAATACCCCCCGCCGTGGCTCCCGACCGCCGATCAGGCCGGACTCTCCTGGACCTCGCCGTCCGCCACGGTGAGCCGGCGGGTCACCCGCACGGCCTCGAGCAGGCGCCGGTCGTGGGTGACCAGCAGCAGGGTCCCCTCGAAACCCTCGACGGCCTGCTCCAGCTGTTCGATGGCGGGCAGGTCCAGGTGGTTGGTGGGCTCGTCCAGCACCAGACAGTTCACCCCGGCGCCCTGCAGCAGGGCCAGCGCGGCCCGGGTGCGCTCGCCAGGCGACAGCGACGCGGCGGGCCGCGTCATCTGATCCGCCCCGAGCCCGAACTTCGCGAAAAGTGTGCGGACGTCGGCGGCCGTGCCTCCGGTGGCCTTCTCGGCGACAGTGGCCGCCGTCGCCTCCCCCCGGAAGCGCGACCGGGCCTGGTCGATCTCGCCGAGGAGCACCCCCGAACCGAGCATGTGCCGCCCCGCGGTCAACGGCTGGCGGCCGAGCAGCGCGGCCAGCAGCGTGCTCTTGCCTGCTCCGTTCGGGCCGGTGATCACCACCCGGTCGGCCCAGGCGACGGTGAGGTCCACCGGCCCGAGCCGGAAGCCCGGCCGCTCGACGACGGCGCCGGACAGCGTGGCCACCACATCGCCCGAGCGGGGGGCGGTGGCGATGGACATCCGCAGCTGCCACTCCTTGCGCGGCTCTGCGACCGCCTCCCCACCGCTCTCCAGGCGTTCGAGCTGGGTCTGCAGCGAGCGGACCCGGCCAGCGCTCTTGGTGGCCGCCTCGATCCGTGCACCGCGGGCGGAGCGGTCCGCGTCCGGCGCGCGCCGCTTCGCCCGCACCGCTCCGCGGACCGACTGCTCACGCTGGCGTTGGACCTGCGAGACGAGGTCGGCCCGGCGGTCGGCGAAACGCTCGTACCGCTCCCGGGCCTGCCGGCGGGCGAGCCCGCGGGCCTCCAGATAGGCGTCCCAACCACCGGCGTACCGGGTGACGGAGTGCTGGTGCCGGTCGATCTCGGCGACCGCGTCGATCGTCCGGTCCAGGAACTCGCGGTCGTGGCTGACGACGACGAGTGCGCCCGGCATCTGCGTGACGTACTGCTCGAGCCGCTCCAGGCCGTCGAAGTCGAGGTCGTTGGTGGGCTCGTCCAGCAGGGTGATGTCGAAGCGGGAGAGCAGGACGCTCGCGAGCGAGCCACGCGCCGCCTGGCCGCCGGAGAGCGTGGCCGTCGGGCGGTCCAGCGACCCGGCGGGCAGGCCCAGCTCGGCGACGACCTGCTCGGCCCGGTGGTCCAGGTCCGCGGCGCCGAGCGCCAGCCACCGTTCCAGGGCCTCGTTGTAGCGGTCGTCGGCGCCGGCGACCGAGTCGGACAGGTCCGCGGTGGCCCGGTCGAGGGCTTCCTGGGCAGCCGTCACGCCGGTCCGGCGGGCCAGGTACTGCCGGAGGGTCTCGTCCTGGCGGCGGTCGGGCTCCTGGGGCAGCAGGCCGACGGCAGCGGTGGGCGGCGAGAGGTCGACTCGGCCGCTGTCCGGCGGCACCTGGCCGGCGAGGGCCCTCAGCAGGGTCGACTTGCCCACCCCGTTCGGCCCGACCACGCCGAGACGGTCACCGGGCACGACAGTGAGCGAGATCCCCGCCAGGACGACGGCGCCGCCGCGCAGCACAGTCAGATCGGACGCGACAAGAGTGGCGGACATGGGTCCAGTGTCGCCGGGGGCCGTACCGCCCGAGCGGGCTGGTGACCCCGCCGCCCGTCAGGCGGGCTGCCGACCCGCCACGGGAGGGCCGGAACACCCACAATGGTGCGACCATGCACTCTTCCCACGCTTCCCGACATGCGCCTGAAATCGGGATCTCCGTCACCGCGACCCGGGGCCCAAAATGATCATCGATCGGGCCCGGGTGGCCGCGGCGCTGCCCGGTTACGACCTCGGACCCGAGCTCGGCCGCGGCGGGTCTGCCGTGGTCCTCGCCGCGACCGACGATGCCGGCCGCCGGGTCGCGGTCAAGGCGATGGCGCTCGGTGTCGAGGAACGAGCCGTGTTCGGCGCCACCGGCGCCCCGAGGGCCGTCGCGGCCGCCGGGCCCGACGCCGCGGCCGAGGCCCGGCTGCTCTCCGCGCTCGACCACCCGCACCTTGTGCAGGTCTCCCACCACCTCGTACACGAGGACCTCGCGCTGATCGTCATGGAGCTGCTCGACGGCGGCAGCCTGCAGAGCCGGGCCGCGGCCGGCGTCTCCGCCGAGACGGCCTGCGCGATCGGTCTCGCCACCGCCGCGGCGCTCGAGCACGTGCACGCCCGCGGCATCCTCCACCGCGACATCAAGCCGTCCAACATCCTCTTCACCGCCGACGGGACGCCGAAGCTGACCGACTTCGGCATCGCGCACGCCCAGGGCCCCGGCTCCGGACGCCGCGGGCCCGCTCCCGGGGGAACCCCCCGGTACATGGCGCCCGAACAGTTCACCCTGGACGAACTGGGGCCTGCGACCGATCTGTACGGGCTCGCCGTGGTGCTGTACGAACTGCTCGCCCGTCGCCCGCTGTTCCACGTGCGGCCGCCCACAGCCGAGCACTGGGCCCGGCACCACCTCACCGTCACGCCACGGCCGCTCACCGGCGTCCCGGCGCCAGTCGCCCGGGTCGTCGAGCACGCTCTCGCCAAGGAGCCGGCACGCCGCCCGGCGGATGCGCGCGAGTTCGCGCTCGCCATGGCCCAGGCCATGGCCCGCTCCCGCGGCCCTGGTTGGCTCGCCCGCTCGGGCGTCTCCGCTGTCCTGGACGAGGCGGTCGCGGCCGCCGCCAGCCCTCATCCCGCGCCGGCCGCGCCAGCACCGGCACCGGACCACCCGAACCGCCCGGGCCGCACCGACCACGGGCTGGAACTGGTGCTGGATGACTCCGCGGTCGCCGACACCGACGCCGCTCCGCCAGGCGAGAGCACACCGCCAGCCGATCCAGCCGATCCAGCCGATCCAGCCGACACGGCACCGCCAGGCGAGGACAAACCGCCAGCCGACGCCCGCCCGCCCGCGGAGGCCGCTCCGCCGGTTACGAGCGCTCCCGCCGGAGACGCGGCGCCCACCGGTGCCACTCGACCGGCCGGCGCAGGGCCGGCAACGGAGCACGCTGCGCAGGTCATGGGGAGCACTGTGCCCGTGGGGACCCCACCGGGACCGGGCACCGAGGCCTCCGAGCGGGAGACGGGCACGCAGACCCGACGGGGCGCGGACAGCCGGGCGGGTGCCCTCGCCACGGTGCAGATCGCTCCCGGCGACGGGCACGAACCGGCGGGGCCTGACGCAACAATGCGGCCAGGTGCGCGGGCGGTGCGGATCGGCATCGCCGTGGTTGGCATCGCCGTGGCAGCGATGCTCGTTCTTGTGATGATCACCTTCCTGGCGACATGACGGATCCGCCGCCGCGCGGTGACCACCCGGAGCAGGCTGCCCCGCTGACCCACGGGGAGCGAACCCGGCGAGAGGTGGAGCAGCGGCCCCGCGACCGTCTCGGCCGCCCGCTGCCGCATGGGTCAGTCGGCGTCCCTCCGTTGCCGGAGCATCTCCCGGACAGCCCGCGGGCGATCCTGGAGACTGCTCAGAACCTCCTCGACGATGGTCTCTACTTCCAGGCTCACGAGGTGCTGGAGGCGGCCTGGCGAGCGGCGCCGAGCGCGGAGCGTGGCCTCTGGCGTGGTCTCACCCAGATCGTGGTCGGTCTGGTGCATGCCGCACGGGGGAACTGCCGCGGTGCGGTCGCGCTGTTGCGACGCGGGCTGACCGAGCTCGAGCCCCACCTGCGAGAACTCTGCGAGGCGACAGCGCGAGGGGCGCATGAGACCCGTCCCACCCCCCGACCAACCGACCTCGGCGGAGAGACACCGACCGCCAGACAGCCCTCGACCACCGGAGAGGCGCCCAGGAGCGACTGGGGGCAGGACCTTGATCTGGTTGGCGTGGCCCGGTGGGCCACCGCGCAGCTCGGCCTGCTTGAGCGGGACTGCCGGCCGAGCGCGGATCTCCGGCCACCGCGGCTCCTGAGACGCTGACCCGGCAGGCATTCTGCTCGGGGACCTGCACACACCAACCGGCGGGCACAGCCCTCCCGACTGCGCGCCTACTCCCGACGGCCCACCGGCTCCTGCGGCCCGGCAGCCCCGGCCTTCGCAGGGGGCCCAGCCGACGCGGTGGCGAGCTCCGCAACGGGATCGCCGGGGGCGACCGCCTCCAGCAGCGCGAGGAAGTCCTGCTCGTTCCGGACGGGAATCTCCAGGCGCGCAGCCGCCCTTGCCTTCTCGGTGGCGCCGCCCGGGACATTCGTCACCAGCACGCTCGTCCGGCGGCTGACGTTTGCGGACACCTGCAGACCGGCCGCGGCAGCACGGTCGACGAGGGCGGCGCGCTCCGTCGTCGTCGGACCGGTGAAGACCACCCGCATGCCCTGGACCAGGGGCGCCCCAGGGGCCAGCGGGCCGGGGTTGTGGTACCGGCACGGCGGCGGCCGACCCGACGCCGAGTAGCGCGGGGGGTACACGGCGATGCCCTCGCGCTCGACGCCGCACCGTGTCAGCGGCAGCTCCAGATACTGCTCCCTGGCCCGCTCGAGAATGCGTGGAAGCAGCGCGGCCAGTACCTCGGCGTCGTCCTCGGCGTCGTGGGCGCGGCGCTGGGCGATCCCCCAGTGGGCCGCCAGTGCCGCCAGCCGCAGGCTTGTCAGCTCCAGACCGAGACGGCTGGCGAGAGTCAGGGTGCACAGCCGCCACTCGACCGGCAGTGTCCGCCCGATGCGCAGGGCCTCCCCGGCGAGCATCCGCCAGTCGAACGCCGCGTTGTGAGCCACCAGCACCCGGCCGGCGAGCAGGTCCGCCAGCTCATCGACGACGGCGGCGAACGTGGGGCTGCCAGCCAGGCGCTGCCTGGTGAGGCCGTGGATATGCACCGGCCCGGGATCGCACCCGGGGTCGAGGAGGGTCGACCAGCGACCCTCGACGGTGCCGTCCGGCGAGGTCAGGACCACGGCTATGGACAGCACCCTGTCCCGCACCGGGGAAAGACCGGTGGTCTCGACGTCGACGACCGCGTACGGGTGGGTGAACCTGGCGGCGGAGCCGAGGGGGTCAGCATTCTCAGCACTCACAGCGGGGAATCATGACGCAGACCACCGACAGGACGTTGCCCCGCGGCCGGGTGCAGTGCGGCGGCTGAGCGATCCTGGTGCGACCGGAGTGACCCGGAGTGACGCGGAGTGCCGCGCGAGGGAAACAAGCGGACCGCGACAGGCAGTAATGCTATTGTTCTCCCGTTGTTTATGTGCCCGTCGTCACGCGCGTGGAGGGCCCGCTTCGCGGGTGGTCCCCCGAACTCGCGGGTGGTGGGAGTCAGGGCCTGACAGGTGGTTGGCCCGGTGGTGCCCGTGAGGCCCCACCGGGCGTGCGCCGGTCGTTGTCGGGGACGGCCAGGCGCGTCCTGCGCCTGTTGGGAAACACCCGGATGCGTCACGGCGGCGTCGTCCGGTCAGGAGTGCGGGCCGAGATGCCGCGGCCAGGCGACACCCGAGCGGTTTCGGGACCAGGCGAGGGATGGGAGGGCGGGGGCGCACACGAAAAGGTGGAACGAATGTTCGTCATACAGCCCGACCACCCGCTTCCTCTGCAGGAATCAGTCTCCGAGTCGACCCACCCCCTGCGCCGGCTTCGCTCGCTGCATGGCTGGTCCTACGAAACCGTGGCACGTATCGTCGCGGCCCGGGCACGTGAACTCGGTGTCGCCAGTATGGCGGCCCAGCGCCAGAAGATCTGGCGCTGGGAGAACCGTGGGGTAATCCCCGATCGTATTTCGCAGCTCGCCCTCGCCCGGGAGCTTGGTGTGCCGGACCAGGAGGTGACGGCCCACCCGTGGCCGGCCTGGTTGCCGACGCTCGGCACACCGTCATGCGCCCAGCAGATCGCGACGCTGCGCGGCATCCTCGAGCAGCTCCGGGAGGTGCTGCTCACCGGTGACAGCATGACGGCGGCGGTGCTGGTCGAGGAGGGTCTCACCGTCCCGGTCGACGATCTGGTGTTGGACACGACCCTGATCCGCAGCTCGGCCGTGCGCGTCGCAATGGCCCGCGCGGGCCGCCACGGCGGGCCGGCCCGCACTGGTACGGGCCACCTCACGGTCGCGGGTCGGCGGGAGGCCGAGGCCCCCCGGCGCGACCTCGGTGAGCGGGCGCCGCACGGGCGGGCCGTGCGGAGATGACCGCTGCCCGCCCTCAGCGGGTAGCCACCGCGATCAGCGCGACCAGCATGACCGCGAGGCACACGATCATGATCCATAGCGGGGTGCCGGGTCCCATGGTCATCCACCCGATCGGGAGGTGCACCTGTCGGGAGCCTCGGTGCGCTCCTCTCCCCCGCCGGGGGGCCTTCCGCCCTGCCGGCGCCACGACGGCCCTGGCCATGGGTCGGGCAGGCAGGCCGACGGTCGCCCTCTGGGCTGCCTGCCTCTCGGCTGTCTGGCGCCGGGCGTGGGCCCGCTGGGAATGGGCGCCGCCCGCCCGCCGATGCCGGGGCCGGGCAGGCCCGCGGTCGTCCGCCACCGCGGTGGGCACCGACGGAGTGGGCACCGACAGGGTGAGGCGGGGCATGACGGACGTCGCCGAGCCGGTCCCGCCACCCGGGCGGCTTCCCCGGGTGGCGGGACCACCGGGCTCAGCCCGCCCGGCGGACGATCCCGTCCGGACACGCCCGCTCGTCCCACCGGCCCCGCGCACGCCGAGACCTCGGGTCGGCCGTCCGGAGGCGCTGTGGCGGCTGCCGGCGCCAGCCGATCCGCCGGCGCCGCCCGACCTGCCGCCGGCCCCGCCCGTCCGGCCGGACCCGCGAGGCGCGCCGCTTCCCCGCGGCGCGCCAGGTGCGCTGGGCTGGCCCGGATCCGTGGTGTCGGCACTGCCGAGGTGCTGGTCCTCCGTGCGCTGCCGGGGAACCGCGTACCGGGCCGGTTCCCCGGCGGCAGCCCGAGGCATGAAAGCCGACCGGCTCGCCGGAGTCGCCGAGCCGGCGGCGCCGGAGCGGGTCGCCGCGGCCGGCCGGGTCGCCCGTCCGGGGCTGACCGTCGGTGCGGGCAGCGGGTTGGGCGCAGGCGACTCCGCGGAGTGCACCGGCCTGCGCCCGGGTGCCGGTTTCGACGGCGCTGCTGGAACCGACGGTGCTGCTGGAACCGGCACCGACGCCGGTACGGGTGTCGGCGCCGGGCTCGGGGCACGGACGATCGGCAGTCGCGGCCGGTCGTGTGCGTCGAGGTCGAGGATCCGGGGGTCGAGATGCGCGGTGGACAGCCAGCCCTCCGCGATCACCTGGTTGACCAGTGCCGTGAGATCCGCGTCCTCGGCGTCGCTGCTGACCGCCGCACCGACGTCCGACATCGCGAGGACCTCGCGGAGCACCGCGGGGATGCTCGGGCGGGCCCGAGCGTTCTTCGTGAGCGTCCGGGCGAGAAGCCCGTAGAGCCGGCCGGGAACCCCGTCGAGGTTCGCCGGGTCGTGCCGGACGCGGAACAGCACCGCGTCGGCCGAGCCGCCCCCGAAGGGAGAACGGCCGGTGGCCGCGTAGGCAACCGTGCACCCCCAGGCGAAGACATCCATCGCCGGGTCGCTGAACCGCCCGCTGACCTGCTCGGGGCTCATGTAGGCGGGGCTTCCGACCGAGCATCCGGCGCCGGTCAGCGAGATGGTGTCGGCAGCCTGCGCGATGCCGAAGTCGACGACCCGCGGGCCGTCGCGGGTGAGGAGCACGTTGGAGGGTTTCAGGTCACGGTGCACGACCCCGGCCTCGTGGATCGCGACCAGCGCCTCGGCCAGGCCCACCGCGAGCGTCCGCAGCGCGTCGCCGGCCAGCGGGCCGTGCTCGCGCACGTACTCGGCCAGGCTGGGACCAGCGAGGTACTCGGTGGCCAGGTAGGGCGGATCACCGTCCGGGTCCGCCGCCAGAACGCGGGCCGTGCACGCGCCCGCCACCCGGCGGACAACCTCGATCTCGCGCCGGAAACGCGCGCGGAACTCAGGATGATCGGCGAACTCCGCCCGGATGACCTTCACCGCGGCCGGCGGACCGTCCGGACCGTCCTGGGTCCCGTAGTAGACCGTCCCCATGCCGCCCGTACCGATGCGGCGGGTCAGCAGGAACGGCCCCAACTTCCGCGGAATCTCCATCCGCCGGCCTCCCCCCGGTCTGACTGGCATGGGGCGCTGCCGTCCGGGGCGGGACGTCGATGTCCGGCGTCCAGATCTCCACGGCGCCCCGTCCCGAACCGGGACGAGGCCGACGAGCGCCCAGGAGAAGCGTGCCTGGCCCAGGGGGCATGAGGGGCTTTCGGCCCGGACCGTGCCGCCGCTTACACCCGTTCGGACCAGCCGGCGCAGCCCGGAGCGCTCAGGGCCTCGCGGGGCCGCCGGGCCGGCCGAGCACCGCGGCGACCCGCTCGGCGAGGCGCCCGTCGAGGTCCGCGACCTCCACCCAACGGGCGCCGGCGACCTCGTCGGCGGCGAGAACAAGGAGGTCGTGGGCCCCGCCCGGCTGGTGGCTCCGGGTACCGCCCGTGCCGGCGCGCGGCGCCGGCTCCACCCTGCTGGCGGGAACCCCGCCCGGCCCGCCGGCGCCGAGCGCCACCCGACCCGTCCGCAGCCTGGCCGGGCCGGCTCCCCCGGATGCGGTTGACCGTCCGCCCACCGAAGTGGTGGGGTCCGGCGAGGTGGGGCTCACCGGGACGGGGCGGCCCTCGGCGGCGCTGCCGGCGGACAGGTCGTCGCTGCGGATCGTGACCACGAAACGGAAGTCGTAGTGCATGTGATCCTGTGGCTCGCGCCGGTGCGGGTGCGCGCCCACCCAGTGGATGTCGACGTCCACCGGGTAGGGGACGACCGGATCGACGCCACGGCGGCCGATTCCGGTCTCCTCGGCGAGTTCCCGCAGGGCCGCGCCGAACAGGGAGAGGTCGCGGTCCTCGACATGGCCGCCGGGCTGCAGCCACAGACCGGAAGCCCGGTGATGGATCTGCAGGACGCGGCCCTCCACGTTGACCGCCACCATCGAGCAGGTGACGTGGCCTGGCAGTGTCCTGCGCCAGGTGAGCCGGGAGGAACCGGCGCCGGCCCTGTCGGCGGCCCGCAGCAGTGGCGCGAGCCGCCTGTGGTCACCGGGGTGGCGGGCCAGGCAGGAACGCAGTGCCTGCCCGACCGCCTCGTTGGTGATGCTCATTGCGCCGCCTCCGATTCCGTGCCCGCCGCCGGACCCAGCCACCCCGATCATCGCCCAACCCGGGCCATCGCGGGGGAACAGGGCGGTATCACGAGCTTTCGCGCGGCGCGGAGAACGCTCCTTCGCCACTCACCGGGCGGGCCGCGGAAGTATGTCGAAGAACTCCCGGGCGCTCAGTCCGATTTACGACACCTTTACGCCGTCCGTGTATTTCCGATACCGCCTGGGCTGCCCGGAGGCGGACCACCGGGCAGGCCGGTGGATTCGACGGGACGTGCCCGCCGCGGCCGGTGGCACGCCCCGGCCGGTTCGGCATCTCGCCCCGCGCCCGCGGTCGCACCGCCCGCAGATCCGCCCGACGCGGCACGGGCACCAGGAGAACACTCCGCTATGGCGGTGAACCGGCCGTCCGCCATGGCGGTGAACCGGCCGCGGAGATCTGGCCGGATCACCTGACGCAGCCCCCGGGGCGCGATCCGCACCGGGATGGTGACAGGACGGCGTGACGCGAACGCGTACGGTACGGACGTCGTCGTGTCCGAGATGACCGTTAAGATCAGCCCTCGGGCCGATTTTCGCCGGGCTCCGGGACGTCGTACAGTGCTCCGTACCAATGACACGGTCTAAGTAGAGTGCTCGGGAGTCACCCGCTCGGCCACCGGTCAGCGCCACGGCCCGCGATTCCCGGCCCTGACGTAAGGGTAGCTTTGTCGACGATGCGCAGGGACGAATCCGTTCCCAGTCTGGTCCGACGCAACACTCTCCAGATCGGAGAGGTTGCCGAGCGGGTGGGATTGTCGCTGCGTACGGTGCGCTACTACGAGGAGGCCGGGCTTCTCGTTCCGACCGGCCGGACCCCGGGCGGATTCCGTCTGTATGACGACGACGCCGTCAGCCGCCTGCTCCTCATCCGGAAAATGAAGCCGCTGGGTTTCACCCTCGACGAGATGCGCTCGCTGCTGGCCGTTCGTGATGAGCTCATCGACCCGCAGCTGGCATCCGAGCGGCGGGCCGAGCTGCGGGAGCGGCTCCGTACCTGGGTCGTTCTGGCCGAGCAGAAACTTGCCACCCTGCGCGAGCAGGCCGGTGTCGCGGAGGATTTCGTCGTCGGTCTGCACGATGATGTCGAGAGATCACAGACAACGGTCCAGGGCGAGAGCCACGACGAGCTGCCGGAGCACTGACGAGCCACCGGAGCACCAGGGCGGCCCTGCCGATGGGACCGTGCCCGGACGGGCAATATGCCCGGCGCCGGGTCGTCGGGGCACGGCGGGCCCGCAATATGCTGGGACGGGTCCCGCCGGCGGCAGCGCGCCATCCGGATCCGGTACCGCCAGCGGTCGCGCCCACCCACCGTCATCTGCCCGCGATACCGACATAAGGGTCGAATTGTCCACGACAGGGAACATCACCCCCTCCGCAGCCCACCGCGGCGTCTACGAGATCGGCGAGGTCGCCACCCTGGTCGGGCTGTCCCTGCGGACGGTCCGTTTCTATGAGGAGGCCGGTCTGCTCGTGGCCGTCGGGCAGGCCGCTGGCGGCTATCCGCTCTACGACGACGACGCACTCGAGCGCTTCCTGCTCATCAAGAAGATGAAGCCGCTGGGATTCACGCTCGACGAGATGCGGGCGCTGGTCGGTCTCCGCGAGGAGATCGACCGGGATGGTCTCCCCCACGAGCGCCGGGAGGAACTGCGTGAGCGGCTCGCCACCTGGGTCAGTCTCGCCGAGGAGAAGCTGGCCTCTCTGCAGGAGCAGGTCCGCGTCGCGGAGGCGTTCATGGTGATGCTGCACGACGACACCGCGCGGACCCGGCTGCGTTTCGACGGCGACCCGGGCATCTTCTGATCTGACGGGCCCGCCCTGGCCCGCCTCCCGCCTGGCCCACCTCCCTGCGCCGCACCCGCGCCAGGCCGGGCGGCACAGGTGCCAGGTGCCGTCTGCCACGGGCAGATCTGCCGGGGGCAGACATCCCCTCCCGCGGGGTGCCTTCTCGGCGAGGCTGGCCTCGCCGGCCCCTGCACGTGATCCCCGACCCCGCCGGGCCGGCGGGAGGTCACCACAGCCATGAGCACCCTGCACACGCAGCACACCGGGCACGCGCCTGCCGCCGCGTCCGCACCGTTCGAGGACCAGGTGTTCCAGCGGCTGCTCGCGAACCGCATCGTCTTCCTCGGCGCGGTGGTCGAGGACGCGATGGCCAACGCCATCTGCGGCGAGCTCCTGCTCCTCGCCGCCGACGACCCGACAGCCGACATCTTCCTGTACATCAACTCGCCGGGTGGCTCGGTCAGCGCGGGCATGGCCATCTACGACACGATGCAGTACATCGGGAACGACGTCGCCACCGTCGCCCTGGGGATGGCCGGGTCGATGGCGCAGGTGCTGCTCACCAGCGGTGCGCCCGGCAAGCGGTACGCGCTGCCCCACGCCAGGGTGCTGATGCATCAGCCGTCCGGGGGGATCGGCGGATCGACCGCGGACATCTCGATCCAGGCGGAGCAGCTGCTGGCCGCCAAGCACCTGATCCAGAAGCTGATCTCGACGCATTCCGGGCAGCCGGTGGAACGGGTCGAGGCCGACTCCGACCGCGACCGCTGGTTCACCGCTGACCAGGCCCGGGAATACGGCCTGGTCGACGAGGTCATCGACAGCGCCGGCCGGATGGCCACCGCCTCACACCGAGACCGGCACGCCCCACGCTCCGTGCCACGCACCGCCTGAGCCGCCGGTTCCCGCGCGGGTGCGCGTGTGGGCGCGCACATGGGCCGGGCGCCCCGGCCCCGGCCGGACCGCGTGCCGGAGCACGGACGGGCCGCGCCGCGGGCCGCCGGTGCCCAGGTGGATCACCTGCCGGCCCGTGGCCGCACGCGCCTCGTACCGGCCGGCCGGCCGTATCACCCGGGCCCCGCCCACGGCGGCGACCGGACCCCGCCGCTCCGGGCCCGCGACGATCTCGTGGGCGGCGGCACCGGCTCCCGCTGCGGGTACGGTCGGGTGCGTTCCGGAGACCACGACCAGGACACCGTCGACCACGACACCGTTGGCCATGACACCGTTGGCCACGACACTGTCGGGCCGGATCCGGTCGGGGCTGGCCGGCATGGTGTGCCGCGCCGGCAGCGGCTCATACCGCACCAGCTCGCTCATCGCCGCCGCGAGCAGGTCGACCACCCGGATACCCAGCGCGCGGCAGATCGCCGCGAGCACCTCCGAGGAGGCCTCCTTGCGCCCGCGCTCCACCTCCGAGAGATAGGGCATCGACACCTGGGCGGCCGCGGCGACGTCCCGCAGGGTGCGGCCCTGCTGGCGTCGCACCCTGCGCAGCACCTCGCCGAACAGGTCACGCAGCGGTGGCGTGGCCACCCGGTGCTCGGGTGTGACACCGCTTCCGGCGGCCCCTGCTCCGTTCGTCACCGCGCTGCCCCCGCCTCTCCACCGTTCCCGACACCATCGACCCCTGCGCGCAGGGTACGCGGGCGGGCGGACGGAACAGCACTGAGGTCCGGCATTGCCCGGGACCGCCCCAGCGCGGCACGGAGCGGCACGGCACGGAGCCGCCGGGCGCGGCGCGGCCGGCGGTCAGTCACCGGGCGCGGCGCGGCCGGCGGTCAGTCGCCGGCGGCGGCGTGGAGACGGTGAGCGAGGGCGGTGTGCCGCTGGCCATGCCCGGCCGAGCGGACCGCCTGGCCGATCGCACGCCGCGATCCCACCAGCACGACCAGCTTCTTCGCCCGGGTGACCGCCGTGTACAGCAGGTTGCGCTGCAGCATCATCCAGGCGCTGGTGGTCAGCGGGATCACCACGGCCGGGTATTCGCTGCCCTGCGAGCGGTGGATCGTCACCGCGTAGGCGTGGACCAGTTCGTCCAGCTCGGTGAAGGCGTAGTCGACGTCCTCGTCCTCGTCCGTGCGCACGGTGAGCGTCTGGTTCTCGTCGTCGAGCGCGGTGACGACGCCGAGGGTCCCGTTGAACACCCCGTTCGCGCCCTTGTCGTAGTTGTTGCGGATCTGGGTGACCTTGTCGCCGACCCGGAAGACCCGCCCGCCGAACCTGCGCTCGGGCCGGCCGGGCCGGCTCGGGGTGAGCGCCTCCTGCAGCGCAATGTTGAGCGCGCCCGCGCCGGCCGGGCCGCGGTGCATCGGGGCGAGGACCTGGATGTCACGCCGCGGGTCCAGGCCGAACTTCGCCGGAATGCGCCGGGCCACCACGTCGGCGGTGAGGCGGGCGGCCTCCTCGGCGTCCTCGGCGGTGAAGAGGAAGAAGTCGTCGAACCCGCGGACGAGCGGATGGTCGCCGCGGTTGATCCGGTGCGCGTTGGTGACCACGCCCGACTCACTGGCCTGGCGGAACACCTGGGTCAGCCGGACGTGCGGAATGGGGGTGCCCGGCGCGAGCAGGTCGCGGAGCACCTGCCCGGCGCCGACCGACGGGAGCTGGTCGACGTCCCCGACGAGCAGCAGGTGCGCGCCGGGCGCGACCGCTTTGATCAGTTTGTTGGCCAGCAGCAGATCGACCATGGACGCCTCGTCGACCACGATGAGATCGGCGTCGAGGGGCCGGTCGCGGTCGAAGGCGGCATCGCCGCCGGGGCGCAGCTCCAGCAGCCGGTGCACGGTGGACGCCTCATGCCCCGTGAGCTCGGCGAGCCGCTTGGCGGCCCGTCCGGTCGGGGCGGTGAGCACGACCTTCGCCCCCCGCGCGCGGGCGAGCTCGACGACGGAGCGGACGGTGAAGCTCTTCCCGCAGCCCGGGCCACCGGTCAGGACGGCCACCCGAGAGGTGAGCGCGAGGGCGACCGCGGCACGCTGCGCCTCGGCCAGCTCGGAACCGGTGCGCCCGCGCAGCCAGTCCAGCGCCCGCTCCCAGTCGACGGTGGCGAACGCGCCGAGACGGTCGGTGCCAGCCCGCAGCAGCCGCAGGAGCTGCGCCGCCACCGAGACCTCGGCCCGGTGGAACGGCACCAGGTAGACCGCGGTGACGGGCTGTTCCGGGTCCTCGCCGGGAACCTCCTCCCGGGTCACTCCCTCCTCGGCGACCAGCTCGGCGAGGCTCTCGATCACCGCGCCGGTGTCGACGCCCAGGATGCGCACGGCGTCACTGATGAGGCGGTTCTCCGGCAGGAAGCAGTGGCCGCCGTCGGTCGCCTCGGACAGGGTGAACAGCAGACCGGCCTTGATCCGCTGGGGACTGTCGTGCGGGATGCCGACGGCCTGCGCGATCGTGTCCGCGGTGCGGAAGCCGATGCCCCACACGTCCGCCGCCAGCCGGTACGGCTCGGTACGCACGACACCGATCGAGGCATCCCCGTACTTCTTGTAGATCTTCACGGCCAACGAGGTGGAGACCCCCACACCCTGGAGGAACAGCATGACCTCCTTGATGGCCTTCTGCTCCTCCCAGGCGGCCGCGATCGCCTTCGTGCGTTTCGGGCCCAGGCCCGGCACCTCGATCAGCCGCTCCGGCGTGCTCTCGATGACGTCCAGCGCGGCGGTGCCGAAGTGGTCGACGATCCGCTCGGCAAAGCGCGGCCCGATCCCCTTGACCAGCCCGGAGCCCAGGTAGCGCTGGATGCCCTGGATGCTCGCCGGCAGGACGGTGGTGTAGTCCTCGACCTGGAACTGGCGGCCGTACTGCGGGTGCGACCCCCACCGCCCGCGCATCCGCAGCGACTCCCCCGGCTGCGCGCCGAGCAGCGCCCCGACGACGGTCAGCAGCTCGCCGCCGCGCCCGGTGTCGACCCGGGCGACGGTGTAGCCGGTCTCCTCGTTCGCGAAGGTGACCCGTTCCAGGACAGCCTCGAGCACTGCCAGCTGGAACGGTGGGCGTCCGGCCGGGCCCTGCGGGGCGGGGCGCCCCCGGCCCGGAGGCGAACCGGCGGACGGTGACCCGGCGGACGGTGACCCGGCGGGCCGCGAATCGGCAGGCCGCGGCCCGGCGGGCGGCGCATCCACGGGCGCGGAGCCGGGGGGCGGGCCGGATTCGGGACGGTGCACGTTGTCTCCGCGGGGCTTGGACTGTCCGACTGATTCCCGCCGGTACCTGAACCGGCGGACGCGCCGGGCGCCGCGCCCCGGCGGCAGCGGCGGGAATCCCGCCATCCTCGCCCATCGGCCCGCCGGCTACGGCTGCCGGGTCACCACCCGACGGCCTCCGCCCCCGGGCCCGCGAACAGGTGGGCGCCGAGCGCCTCGACGACCATGTCCGTGGGGTCGGATGATCCGGTGACCAGGTCCAGGCTGTGCCGGGCCGCGAGCACGGCGATGCCGTGCAGGTGCGTCCAGGCGAGCAGCGCCTGCCGGCGGGCCCGCTCCGAGCCGGTCGGCGGCGGGTCGTCCACCCCCGAACCAGCCACGACGAGACCACCCGCTGGCGGCCCGCCGGCTCGCGGGCCCTCCGCGGGCGGGCCAGCAGCGCGCTCGGCGAGCACCGCGGCGACGAGGCCCGTCCAGTGCTCGACCATCGGCAGGCTGCGGGAGCGAAGGTTCTCCCCGGAGCCGACCAGGAGATCGTGTCGGAACATCAGCTCGAACATGCCGGGTCGCTCGCGCGCGAAGCGGACGTACTCGATCCCGACGCGCACCGCCCGGTCCGCGGCCACGCTGGCGCCGAAGGTGACGCCGGTCGAGTCGGGGGCCGGCGATGACGTGCTCAGCACCCGGTCGAACCGGGACGAGAGATCAGACAGCCCTTCGCCCGCGATGGCGGCGAGCAGCGCGGCGTGCGTGGGGAAGTACCTGCGGGGAGCGCCGTGGGAGACACCCGCCCGCCGCGCGATCGCGCGCAGGCCAAGCGCGCCCAGGCCCTCCGCGTCGAGCATCTCGACGCCCACCTCGACCAGGCGCTCGCGCAGGGACCCGTCAGCCGTCATGTAGACAGTGTCTACCACCAACTGGTAGACACTGTCTACCCGACGGGAGCCACCTGGCTCCCGGTCCGTTCACCGCACTGATCCACGGAGCCGGCATGTGGTACTGGCTTTTCCGAATCCTGCTCATCGGCCCGTTCCTCGGACTGCTGTCCCGGCCGACCGTCACGGGCGCCGAGCACATTCCGCGCCGCGGGCCGGTCATTCTCGCCAGCAACCACCTGGCCGTCTCGGATTCCTTCTTCCTGGTTCGGCTCGTTCCCCGGAAGATCTCGTTCGTCGCCAAGCGGGAGTACTTCACCGGCCGGGGTGTCCGCGGCCGACTGGTGGCCTGGATGTTCACCGCTGCGGGGCAGGTGCCCGTCGACCGGTCCGGAGGCGCCGCCGCGGCGGGGGCACTCGCCGCGGGCGCGCGGGTGCTGCGGGCCGGCGGGGTCTGGGGCGTCTTCCCGGAGGGAACCCGCTCCCCGGACGGACGGCTCTATCGGGGCCGGACCGGCGTGGCCCGGGTCGCGCTCGCCACGGGTGCCCCGCTGGTCCCGGTGGTGATCACCGGCAGCGCACAGGTGAGTCCGCGTGGCAGCCGCCGCTGGCGACGCGGCCGGGTTCACATCACTGTCTGCGAACCACTGGACGTCTCTCGCTACCGCGGTGCGCTGGGGCCGGCCGGGCTGGAGACCTCAGGCCTGCCCTCCATGCGGCAGCGAGCCGTGGTCCGGGCGGTGACGGACGAGGTGATGCGCGTCATCGCCCAGCACTCGCCGCAGGAGTACGTCGACAGGTATGCAGGGGACCACCGGAAGGCACCGGGACCCGACGGTGGGCCGACCTCCCTCGGGGGCTTCGGCGGTGTCCGGCCCGGGGCGATCGGCACTTCGCCAACGGGGCCGACGGGTGACCCGTCGGTGCCGCCTCCCCCGGGCACGGGATGACCGTCACACCCGACCCGAAAGCCGGGAGCGGCGGCCGCCACAGTGGCGGTGGCCTGGCCGAACCGTCACGACAGGTGTTTCCGAGCGCACCCGGAAAGGCCATCCCCCCGGTTTCGGGTATCCGCACAGGCCATCGCGCGCCACAAAAGCCGCACCTCCGCCTTTACGGTGACCTTCGTGCGCGCCAGAAGGGCCTTTGTGGCCGTATTCGCCCTCTCGATCCTTCTGCTTGGGAGCTGGACAGGTCTTTCGCCGGGGATGAACGCAGCCGCGCAGGCGCAGACCCCGGGGGCGGCGTGCGGGGGCCGGATCGAGTCCAACGAGGACGTCACCACGCTGATCAGCGAGTCGGCGGACTGCCCGGGCTCGGTCAACGGCTACTGGCGCGGCCAGCTCGGCACGTCCTGGAGCCAGCCGCACTACGTCCCCTATCGCAACGGCGAGATCCCGGCAATCGCCTGCGCCGAGGGCGTCGACGATCCGCGGGTGTTCGCCGACAACGCCCTGTACTGCACGCTGGACGACACCGTGGCGTACAGCATGGACTTCATGGCCCAGCTCTCCGACACCGGCGGGCCTTCCTACCCGGCATTCGTGATCATGCATGAGCTGGGCCACCGCGCGGACAAGATCAGCGGCACGCTCGGGCCGGTGTCCCGCGCCGAGGAGAACCAGGCGGACTGCCACGCCGGCAGTCAGGCCCGTTACGCCGTGGATGCCGGCCGGCTCACCTCGAGCGAGGCGGTGAACGGCTCGATGCTGTTCTACAGCCTCGGCGACACCCGGGGCGGCTGGTTCGACCAGGAGGGTTCGTCGGCACCGGACGCCCACGGCACCCCGTCGCAGCGCGCGCAGTCGTTCTCCCTCGGCTACCAGCAGGGCATCACGACCTGCCGGCACATCGGGCAGTCCCCGGACGGCAGCGTCAGCACCGTCTGAGGCCGGCGGCTCAGCGGCTCCTGGTGGCGGGGCCGGGGGTCGTCGTCCGGCCGGAGACCGAGTCCCAGTGGATGCGGACCCAGGTCGGCCGCTCGAGGTTCGCCGCCCACGGGGCCAGGCCGGATGCCTCCAGCCGCGCGATCTCGGCGTCGTCGCGGACCGCCTCGGCGTAGCCGTTCATCAGCACGCTCCAGCCGACACGGACGGTGGGGTCGTACCCGTCCACCTCGAAGGCGACGGTGCTGTGGTTGGTCGCCGCGGACAGCTTCGAGCCCACCCGGGAACGGAACGCGATGGTGTTCCCATCCACGATGAAGTTCACGGGCAGCACGAGGACCTCGCCGTCGGCGGAGAAGGCGACCCGGCCGATCCGCTCCCCGCCGACAAGCCGCAGGCAGATGTCGAAGGTGAGGACGCCGAAGCCGGCGTGGTCGCGCGGGATGTCCTGCCCCGGGATGCCGCCCAGGTCGGTGGGCGCCGGGGCAGGGGCGTCGGTCCGCGTCATGACGGCCTCCGTGATCGTGTGGTGCGTGGTCGTGTGGTCCGTGGTCGTGCGGTCCGCAGCCCGCCCGCCGGGTGGCGCGCGGGGACGGCTCTGCGTGGGTACGGGGCCACCGTAGGCGCGGGCCGCCCGGCGCGGGCAGTGTCGGTCGCCGTGTTCGGGTGGTTCGTGCGGCCGGCGCCCGATCCGCCGTCCGGCGGTCCGGTGCGGGGCCGGATGGCCGCCTCCCGGCCGGCCGCCCGCATCAACGCGGACGCAGGCTCCAGGCGACAAAGCGCACGTCCGGGGGCGTAGCCACCAGGCGCCACCACCATCCGAGAAGAGGCGACTACTTTCGGTACATGGACCTTCAGTACATGGACGAGGTTCCTCAGGGCGTGGGCCGGACAGCGCTCGCGACGGCCTGGATCCGGGCCGAGGCGAGCTGCCGGCCGGACCGCCTGTTCGACGACTGGCTCGCGCGGTCCTTCGTGGATGCCGCCGGCGACGCGGTACCCATCCATGGCGCCCTGCGGGCTGACGGAACCGACGGAGCTGACGCGACCAGCGAGGCTGACGGGGCTGACGACCTGGTCGAGACCATGAGCAGCTACCTGGTCGTCCGCACCCGCTTCTTCGACGACGAGCTGACCGCCGCCGCGGCCGCGGGCTGCCGGCAGGTGGTGATCCTGGCCGCCGGCCTCGACAGCCGTGCCTTCCGGTTGCCCTGGCCTTCCGGGACGCGGCTGTTCGAGCTGGACCAGCCGGCCATGATGTCCTTCAAGGAGCGGGTGCTTGCCGGGACCGGCGTCCGGCCCCGGTGCGAGCGCCATGTCGTCCCTGCCGACCTGACCGAGGACTGGGCCGACCGGCTGCTCCAGGCTGGCTTCCGTCCCGCCGAGCCGACCGCGTGGCTGGCGGAGGGCATCCTCGTGTATCTGGCGGAGGACCAGGCCGAGCGGCTGCTGGCCGAGATCACCGACCTCTCCGCGCCGTCCAGCCGGTTCGCGTTGGAGGACGCGAGGAACCTGGCCGGGGGCATGCTCGACCAGATCCGGCGGAACTCCCCGATGGGCCAGTTCGCCGACCTGTGGAAGGGCGGGCTCGAAGGAGAGTCACCCGCGTGGCTGGGCGCGCACGGCTGGCGCGGGCGGGAGACCCCGTTCGCCCGGATCGCCGCCAACCTGAACCGGTCGATCTCCGCCGCGCTGCCAGTCGAGGGTTACTTCGTGACAGCCCGCCGGGCCGGGTCGTGGGAGGAGACCGGCGTCACCCGCGCCACCGCACCGACCGCCGCGGGCGCCGGCGCGGGTGTCAGCGCGGGTGTCGGTGTCGGCACGGGCCGCGGCTCGGGCCCTGTGCAGGGCTCCAACGGTCACGGCGGCGACATTTCGTAGCGCACCCGGACTCCGAGCCCACCACACCCGTCTGCCCGCCACACCCGTCTGCCCGCACCCCGGCCGCCCGGGCCCGCGCCGCACACGACCAATTCCACTTTCCGGCGGACGTGGGCGCCCGGCCGCGCGGAAGTGAATGCGATGCCGCCTGTTCGCATACTCTGACATGGATGTCCGAGAACGAGATCCTTCGACGATCGAGCTACGGGCCGACCAGTCCGGTGGTCGGGACGCGCGGTTCACGCACACGCGCACGCGTCGTGGAGACGGCACTGGCGCTATTCGAGACCCAGGGCTTCCACGGCACGTCGGTGGATGACATCGCCACGGCTGCCGGTGTGTCCCGCGCCACGCTCTATCAGTATTTTGAGAGCAAGGAGCAGATCTTCGTCGAGCTGCTCCAGGAATGCGGAACCGCACTCATGCGGGTGGTCCGCCGGATCGGCCCGTTGGAACCCACCGAGCTCGGGTTCGACAATCTGCACTGGTGGCTCGGCGAGTGGGCCTGGGTCTACGACAAGTACGCCACGATGTTCGTCCAGTGGGCGAACATCAGCTCTCCCGGCACGTCCATCCCGGACATGGCCAGCCGCTTCCTGGCCGACTACCACGAGCGGATCGCCCGCCGGCTGGCCTCCTCCGGGGTGTCTGGCATCGACCCCACGGATGCGGCCATCATGCTGACGACGCTGGTGAACGCCTGTAACTACGCGAGGCACGCCGGCCCGGCGGCACGGGGCGGGCGGTCTGGCGGCCCCGCCGGCACCACACCTGGCTCCGCGACCAGCGCCGCGGGCATGGGCGGTCCTTCCCCCCGGGCCGGCGCCGCCGGTGTGATCGGTGCGGAGCAGCTGACCGACAGCCTGGCCGTGATCGTCCAGCTCCTTCTTTTCCCGCAGACCCCGCCGACCGTTTTCGCCCAGCTGGGGCGCGATATTCCGGCACCGCGGCCGCCCAGCACCGGTGAACGTCTCTGGTCGGCACCGCCGGTCGCACCGCTTCGCCCCGCGGTCCTCCCGCCGCCGCCCGAGGACAGGTTCGCGGCACTCAGCAGCCGCGCCTCCGCCACAGTCGGCCGACTGCTCGACGCGGGCGTCGAGTGCTTTACCGAAAAGGGTTACCACCAATGCTCGGTGGATGACGTCGTCTCGATCGCCGGCTACGCCCGTGGAACCTTCTACAAGTATTTCGACGAGAAACTCGACCTGCTGGTCGCACTGAGCGACCAGGCACTCCGTACGATCTCCGAACTCGACGACCGGATGTGCCGGGCCGGGTCGGCCACCGTTCCTGATCCGCTGGCGCTGCGGAGCTGGCTGACCGACGTCGTCACCTTCGCGCTGCGTTACCTCGGTGTGACCCGGATCTGGCTCGACCAGCAGCCGCAGCATCCGCGGCTGGAGGCGGCCCGGGCCGCGGTGGGCGAGCGGCTGCGCACCGGGTACGGCGGTCTCGTCGGGGCCGGCCGGTTGCCGCACCCGCTCGACCCGCAGGTGGCGAGCATCGCGTTCTTCGCTCTCGTCGAGCAGCTGCCCGAGGCGCTGCTCGGCATGGACCGCGGCCGCCCCGTCGCGGGGATCGTCGACCTGGTCGCGACGGCACTCGAGCGCACCCGGCTCCGCCCGCCCGCCACGCCCGCGGCCGGCCCGGCGGGCCAGACCCCCTCGTAGCCCCGTTCGACCGCCACCGCCCGACCGCCGCCGTTCGACCGCCGCCGTTCGACCAGGTCAGTCACCCCGGGGCGTCACGCTGTCGCATGCAGCGACTTCGCGCGTGATGTACAGAACACGCATAACCTGTTGGCCTGTCCCACGCACGGACCACCCGCACAATGCACGGCGGGACGCCCGATCGAGGAGGTCACACGGGTGAGCACCCTGGTCAAGCCGGGTACGCGTTACAAGTCCACGGTGTGCGACACCGAGGTGATCATAGTCAAGCCATCGTCCGGCCCGATCGACCTGCGCTGCGGTGGGCAGCCGGTGGTCGAGGTCGGCGCGGAGGTTCCCGCCGGGCTTGCTCTCGACCCGGCGTTCTCCGGCGGCACGCCGCTGGGGAAGCGGTTCTCCGACCCCGAGTCGGGCCTGGAGCTGCTGGCCACGAAGGGTGGTGCCGGCTCGCTGTCGATCGGTGAGGTGCCGCTGCCACTGAAGGACGCCAAGCCGCTCCCCTCCTCTGACTGACGGGCGGGAACGCACATGCACCTCGGGATGCTGCTGGAGATGGCGGCGGACGGCCTGGCCGACCGCATCGCCCTCGGGCCCAGCGTGGGCGGGCTCACCTTCGCCGAACTCGCGCACCGGGCCCGCCGGATCGGCGCCGCCCTGCAAACCCTGCCCGGCGACCGTGTCGGCCTGATCGACCTGAACTCCCCGGCCGTGCCGCTGACGCTGTTCGGGTCGGCGATCGCGGGCAAGCCGTTCGTGCCGATCAACTACCGGCTGGCGGACGAGCAGCTGCGGGCGATCGTCACCCGCACCGCCCCCGCCACGGTCGTCGTCGGGGCCGGCGTCGCCGAGCGCCTCGGGGAGATCGAGGGCATCCACCTGATCACCCGGGACGAGCTGCTCGCCATCGGGGCGGATCCCGAGGCGAAGGAGGCTGACGGCTGGGGCGGCGACGCCGAGGACATCGCCGTGCTGCTGTTCACCAGCGGCACGACCGGCGAGCCGAAGGCCGCCGTCCTGCGCCACCGCAACCTGACCGAGTACGTGATCACCACGGTCGAGTTCGCCGGTTCCGCCGAGGACGAGGTCGCGGTCGTCAGCGTGCCGCCGTACCACATCGCCGGTGTGTCGGCCGCGTGCTCGTCCACCTACTCGGGGCGCCGCATCGTCCAGCTGGAGAGCTTCGAGCCGCGGGCCTGGGTCGACCTGGTCCGGGCGGAGGCGGTCACCCACGCGATGGTCGTGCCGACCATGCTCGGCCGGATCCTCGACGTCATCGAGGCCGACGGGCAGGGCCTGCCCTCGCTGCGGTCGATCTCCTACGGCGGCGGTCCGATGCCGCTGCCGGTGATCGAGCGCGCGGTGACGATGCTGCCGAGCGTCGGGTTCGTGAACGCCTACGGGCTCACCGAGACGTCCAGCACCATCGCCGTGCTCGGCCCCGACGACCACCAGGCCGCGATCAGCAGTGACGACCCCGCGGTGCGGGCACGCCTCGGCTCTGTCGGGCGCCCGCTGCCGAGCCTCGAGGTCTCGATCCGCGACGCCGCCGGCGTCGAGGTCCCGACCGGTGAGCACGGGGAGATCTGGGTCCGCGGCGGGCAGGTGTCCGGCGAGTATCTCGGGATCGGCCGGATCGAGAACGACGGCTGGTTCCCGACCCGCGACGAGGGCCACCTCGACGCCGGCGGCTACCTGTACGTGCACGGCCGGCTGGACGACGTCATCGTCCGCGGCGGCGAGAACATGTCGCCGGGTGAGATCGAGGCCGTCCTGATCACCCATCCGGCTGTCGAGGAGGCCGCGGTCGTCGGCATCCCGCACCGCGACTGGGGCGAGCAGGTCGTCGCGGCCGTCGTCGTCACCGGTGAGGTGACCGAGGACGAGCTGCGGAGCCACGTGCGGGCCAAGCTGCGCTCCAGCCGCACGCCGGAGCACATCCAGTTCCGCACCGAGCTGCCGTTCAACGAGAACGGCAAGCTGCTGCGCCGGGTACTGCGCACCGAGCTGGAGCAGGCCTTCGCCTGACAGCGCGCGGGGCGGGTCGCCGGGCCGGGCATCGGCCGGTGCGGCGACCCGCCCCCGCGCAGTCAGCGCCTCAGGCCTGAGGCCTGTGCGCTTTTCAGCCGGTCTGTTCCCGCTTTTCGAGCGGTCCGGGTCCGTCCGTCGACCCGGCCGGGGTCAGCCGACGGACGTGTTGACGAGCATGCCGACGCCGTAGGTGGCCGCGGCGGCCGTGAAGCCCAGCAGGAGCTGGCGCGCGCCGCTGTAGAGCGCCGACCGGTCGGTGAACCGACTGACGGCGACACCGAGAAGGAACAGCGCGAGGCCGGCAAGCAGCGCGGCGGCGGCGAACGAGGCGAACCCGAGCAGGTACGGCGTCACCGGGATCAGCGCCCCGAGCGCGAACGCGCCGAACGACGCCACGGCGGCGGCGAGCGGTGACGGGAGCTCGTCCGGATCCAGGCCGAGCTCGCTCTGCACATGGGCCCGCAACGCGCTGTCGGGACTGCGGCCCAGCTGCCGGGCCACCGCGTCGGCGGTTCGTTCCTCCACCCCCTGCGCACGGAAGAACGCGGCCAGCTCCGCCTGCTCGGCCTGCGGGTACAGCTCGAGCTCCCGGCGCTCGACCTCGATCTGGGCCCGCATCGCCTCGTTCTGGGACCGGACCGAGGTGTACTCCCCGGTCGCCATCGAGAAGGCGCCGGAGGCGAGGCCCGCGAGGCCGGCCAGAATCACCGCCGGCCGCGCCGCGGCACCGCCGGCGAAGCCGCTGATCAGCGCGACGTTGCTGACCAGCCCGTCCATCGCGCCGAAGACGGCGGGGCGCAGCCAGCCACTGCCGGGCCCGTGCTGCTTCCCATGATGCTTCCCGGATCCGTGGCCGCTCTCGGACGGTGACCGCTTCGGGTCGCGCGCGTCAGGTGCCACGGTAGACGAGGGTACGGATCGCGGTCAGCCGACGTGCACGAACGGGCGGCGCTCCGGGTCCGGCTCGGCCTCGCGCAGGATCTCCCGCGTGGTGGAGGCGACCTCCCCGACGCCGGCGAACACGAAGCGGGCCAGGTTCTGCACCGGGTTTCCCTCGGACCACTCGAAGTACACGTGCGGCCGCGCACCCGTCGTGTCCCGCAGGTGCAGCAGCAGCGCCGCGATGGCGTTCGGTACCGAAGTACTGGTCAGCCGCAGGATGCGGTACCCGTGCCGCTGGCGGCCGTGGACGGTGAGCTCGCTCTCGAACTCCGACGAGTCGAGGACGGCCACCTCCAGGAACAGCAGATGCTGGGCGCCCGGCACATGCAGCTGCTCGTGGGCCTTGCTGGCCTTGTCCGCGTACTCGGCGGCGTCACCGGTGTCGAACTCGTTGGCGACCAGATGCAGTGGCCCGGCCCGCGACGCCTCCGCCACCCAGCGGGCAGCCGTCGGGTCGAGTTCGACACCGGTCACCCGCAGCTCGAACGAGCGCACGGCCCGGGACAGGAACGACACCACCAGGATCGTCACGATGAAGATCGATCCGATGATCAGGCCGTCCGGCCGCTCGATGATGTTGGCGACGGTCGTGTAGACGAACACCGCGGAGATCACACCGAAGACTCCGGTGGCCCGCCGGTCACCGCGGCGGGACGCGGAGAGGGTGACCGCGACCGATGCCGAGGTGATCAGCACCAGCACACCGGTCGCGTAGGCGCCTGCCTGTTTGTCCACGCTCGCGTCGAAGACGATGGTCACCACGAACCCCACCGTGGTGAACACGAGCACGAGCGGACGGATCGCGCGGGCCCAGTGCGGTGCCATGCCGTACCGGGGCAGGTAGCGCGGCACCAGGTTGAGCAGGCCGGCCATCGCCGACGCCCCGGCGAACCACAGGATGGCGATCGTGCTGACGTCGTAGGCGGTGCCGAACGCGTTGCCCAGCTCCTGGTGGGCGAGGTAGGCGAGCGCCCGCCCGTTCGCCGGCCCGCCCGGCTCGGCGAGCCGCTCCGGAACGAGGACGGCGGTCGCGAGGCTGCTGGAGAGCAACAGCACCGCCATGATCAGCGCCGCCGTGGTGAGCAGCCGCCGGGCGCCGAGGATCCGCCCGGCGGGCCGGTCCTCCGTGTCGCCGGGCGCGCCGCGGATCAGCGGCATCACCGCCACACCCGTCTCGAAGCCGGAGAGCCCGAGCGCGAGCTTCGGAAAGACGATCAGCGCGACGCCCGCCATCGCCGCCGGGTTCGGGTGCTCGGCGACGAGCAGCCGGTGCCAGTCCCCGAGCAGGGAGGGATGGCTCGCGACCTTGACCAGCGACACCGAGATCACGGTCAGGCTCAGGACGAGGTAGACCGCGACCAGGATGGTCGCGACGCCCACCGCCTCGGTGAACCCGCGCAGGAACACGGCGGCGAGTGCCACGAGCAGCAGAAGCGTCAGCGCCACGTGGTGGCCGGCGAAGACGTCCGGCGCGTACGGGTTCTCGAGGAGGTGGGCGGAGGCATCCGCCGCCGAGAGTGTGATCGTGATCAGGAAGTCGGTGCAGGCGAAGCCGAGCAGCACCAGGACCAGCAGCTTTCCCTTCCACCAGGAAAGGTGCTTCTCGAGCATGGCGATCGAGCCCTCGCCGTGTGGGCTCTCCGCCGCCACCCGGCGGTAGACCGGCAGGGCACCGCACAGGGTGACCACGACGAGCACCGCGGTCGCGACGGGACTCAGCGCGCCGGCCGCGAGCAGCGCGATACCGGGCTGGTAGCCAAGGGTGGAGAAGTAGTCCACCCCGGTCAGGCACATGACCCGCAGCCAGTGGTGCCGCTGGTGCTCGGGTTCGGGCTGGGTGTGGGGGCCGCTGTGCCGGCGGGCCTGCTCGGACCCAGCGAGCAACCAGTCCCCCAGCCGCTGACGCGCCGTCGGACCGGCCGGCGTGGTCACGCCAGGGGGCGGGCCGGGCCCAGCGGGTGTGGTCGCGGCGGGTGTGGTCGGCCCGGGCGGCCCTGGCGCTGACGGCACGGCGGTGGGCCCCCGGTCGATCGCGGCGCTGGGTCAGCGCGGTGGGTACACCTCGGTGCGCAGCTCGTGGGACCCGTCGGCGCGGGCCTGCTCGTAGTAGAGCCGGTAGCCGCCGCCGGGCAGTGCCACCACGCTGACGTACCGTAGCGCGCCGCCGTGCGGCGAGACCGCCACCGGCCCGTCCCCGACCGGTTCGAACCGTTCGAAGGTGCCGACCGCGAGACCGGTGCGCTCGGACCAGTTCTCCGCCGCGCTGGCCCGGCCGTCGTAGTAGGCGAAGGTGCCGCCGTCGGAGCCGACGACGACCGAGGCGATACGCACGCCGCGGGCGTCCCAGGCGCCGGCCCGCGGCGCGAGCGCGGTGCCGTGCCACGTCCACGACACCCCGTCGGGGCTGGTCGCGTAGCGGCTGTCCATGCGGTCGGTCGCGGCGGGGTCGTCCAGCAGGTGGCAGGACGCCCACAGATGCCACTGCCCGTCATGCCAGACGACGACCGGGTCCTTCACCGCCGTCGCCCGGTCACCGGGCAGGACGGTCCGCCGCGTGGCCGGGTCGAACCCGTCGGGGGTGTCCGCCTCCAGCACGTCGACCCACCAGTGCGGGCTGCCGGGCGTGGCGCAGCTCACGTAGAGCCGCCAGCGGCCGTCCGGAGCGCGCACCAGTGCCGGCCGCTCCAGCGACTCCGCGGGGAAGTCGTCCCGGTCGATCCGCTGGAGCGGTGTGAACTGTTCACCGTCGACCGAGCGGGCGATCATCACCGCGTATCCACGGCCGTGCCCGACGGGACGCCGCAGCCGGTAGGCGAGGTAGAACACGCCATCCGCGAGGACGGCGCTCGGCGCTCCCGCCCAGTAGCCCGGGCCGTCACCGGGCGGCGCCACCACCGTCACGGCGCGGTCCTGGGTCGGCAGAGGGATGTCCGGGGCGGTCTGGCCGGTCTCGTACGTCACCACGCGCCGCATCCTACTTAGCTGGTAGACAACTGCCGTTGGACGCCGCGGCCCCGCGCCCCGCCCTCGCTCCACCGCCCGGTCCAGCCGGCCAGGCCAGGTGGCCGGTCCGGGGGGCCGGGCCCGCTGCGTCGTCCGCCACGGGATCGGCGTTTTCGGTGTTTCCCGATCGAGAAAGTACTTATGCTGCTCCGGCCTGGTCACCGCGGTGCCCGCCACCGCCACGTCGGCCCCTGGGAGCGTTACGACCGATGGCCCTGCCCGACTTCTTCGTGCTCGGGGTGCCCAAGGCCGGCACCACCGCCATGCACGCCGCACTCACCCGCCACCCCGAGCTGTACCTGTCGCGGGTGAAGGAACCCAAGTTCTTCCTGTCCGACGGGCCGCCGCCCGCCCGCGGCGGCCCCGGCGACGCCCAGACCTATCAGGAGCACGTCTGGCGCCGCGCGGACTACGAGGCCCTGTTCGCGCCCGCGCCCGCCGAGGCGCTGTGTGGCGAGGCGACGCCGTTCTACCTGTATGACCTGGACGCGCAGAACCGCATCCGCCGGCTCGTCCCGAAGGCGAAGCTGATCGTGATGCTGCGCAACCCCGTCGACCGCGCCCATTCCAACTGGACGCATCTGTGGGCCGCGGGCCTGGAGCCCGAGCGCGACTTCGTCCGGGCCTGCGCGCTGGAGGAACGCCGCCGCGCCGACGGCTGGGCCCACTTCTGGCACTACCTCGGACAGGGGCTCTACGGGCGTCAGCTGGAGCACCTGCTCACCCTGTTCGGCCGCGAGCAGGTCCTGCTGCTGCGCTACCGCGACCTGCGGGACTCCCCCGTGCGGACGCTGGACCGGGTGTGCGACTTCCTCGGCGTGCAGACCGGGCTGCTGGACGCCGTCCCGTCCGAGAACGTGACCCCCTACGTCGCCGACACCGCGGTCAACGCCGGTCTGCGGGCCGTGCTGCGCACCGGTGGGCGGATCGGCCACCACTTCCCATCCCGGGTCCGGACGACGGTCCACCGGCCGCTGCTGCGGGCCCTGCAGCGCCAGCGGGGTGGCCGGCCCACGATCACACCCGCGCAGCGGGCCGCGATCCTGCCCTTCTTCGTCGAGGACATCGCCCTGTTGGAGCAGGTCACCGGCGAGTTCTACGCGGACTGGCTCACCGCCGGCCTCGAACCGGAGCTCTTCGACGACTGAGCCGATGAGTTCCCGGCGGCCCGGCGGTCTCTGTCTGTGGACAGGTGGCGCCGGTGGGCGAGCCATCTGCTCCCCCGCGGACGGGAGGCCCGGTCATGCCCGACGACACCTCAGCCCTGCCGCCGCTCCCGGCCGCGGGCGACGGCGGCAGCTCCGTGCTCAGGCTGCCCGCGCTGCTGCACCGGGCGGCCCTGCCCGACCTGTGCGGACGGCTGGAGGCACTGCTCCGTGACCACACCAGCCCGCCCGTCGTCCTGGACGCGTCCGCCGTCGAGGGGGTGGACGCCGTCCTGGTCGAGACGGTCGCCCGACTGACCCTCCTCGCCCGTCGCCACGGCCGGGCGCTGCGGGTGGTCGCCCCGCCGGCGCTGCGCGAGCTGCTCTGGCTGACCGGACTCACCCAGCTGCTCGACGGGCGACCAGCCGACGGCCCACCGGGCGGCGACCGCCCCTGACCGGGCGGGGGCGGGCCCGCACCGGCCCGCCTACGCCGGCCCCGAGATGTGCCCGGGCAGACCGAACAGCGGAAACACCCGCTCGACGTCCAGGAAGGTGTTGATGCCGGCGACCCGGCCGGCCGAGATCTCCAGCACCACCAGCCCCCAGGCGTCGTGGCCGGAACCGGTGGCGCTCGGCCGGTACTGCCCGAACGCCGGGTGACCGTTCGCGACGGTCGCCACGAGCCGCGAGCCCGCGCAGCCGCTGCCGGTGCCGACCAGCCAGCCGCGGACGTCGGCGTGGCCGCGCAGCCAGAGGTCCAGCGGGGGCATGGACATCGTCACATCCTCGTGCAGGAGCGCCACCAGCGACTCGATGTCGTACCGCTCGAAGGCGTCGACGTAGCGGGCGAGCAGGGCGCGCTGCGCGTCGTCGGCGGGGCGCAGCGGCTCCGCCTCGGAGATCCCGGCGGAGGCGATCGTGGCCCGCGCTCGCTGCAGCGCGCTGTTGACCGAGGCGACCGACGAGTCCAGCAGCTGCGCGGTCTCGCTCGCCGACCAGCCGAACACCTCCCGCAGGATCAGGACCGCGCGCTGGCGCGCCGGCAGATGCTGCAGCGCCGCGACGAAGGCGAGCCGCACCGTCTCACGGCGGTCGGCCAGGTCGGCCGGGTCGGTGGTGTCGGTGCCGCTGGCGAGGACCTGCCCGTCCGGCGCGGGCACGATCCAGGCCGTCTCCGGCAGCGGGGCGCGCAGCGCGGTCTGGGCGGTGGACGGGCCGGCCAGATCCATCGGGCGGGCCCGGCGCTGGCCGGCGCTGAGCATCGTCAGGCACACGTTGGTCGCGATGCGGTAGAGCCACGACCGCAGCGCCGAGCGCCCCTCGAACCGGTCGAGGCCGCGCCAGGCACGGATCATCGTCTCCTGCACCGCGTCCTGCGCGTCGAACGGTGAGCCGAGCATCCGGTAGCAGTAACCGGTCAGCTCCCGGCGGAAGGGCTCCAGCAGGCTCGCGGCCTCGGCCCGGGCCTCGCCGGTGGCGGGCTCATCAGCCCGCGGGTCCGAAAGAACCTCGCTCATCGCACACCCTCACTCCTCTGAGACGACCCGGCTGGCCTGCCCTGATCGCCGGTACCGCCTGCTGTCGCCATCCCCACGACCGCCAGTGTGACTCCCGCCTCCGACAGAAATCGTGATGGCGGTGACGGCCAACCGACATCCCGGGGCACTTCTCCCCCGCGACTACGCAGGGGAAGATCAACAGCTATGAGCGCCGCAGGCACGCTTCCGGCCGGGGGCCCGGCAACGGGGAATCCCACCGCCGCGGTGCCCGCTCCCCCCATCGCCACTCCGGCATCCGTTCCGCGACGCGCGGGGGCGCCCGCCACCACCCCCGGATCCCGGCCGGGTCCGGCGGCCGTGCGGGCACTGCGGGCACTGCGGGCAGTGACCCAGTCACCACCCGGCCGGCTGCGCCTGCTTGCCGCGGTGCTGACCGCTGCGCTGGTGGCCCTGCTGGTCGTCTCCCTGCTGACCACGCTTGCCCGGCAGCGCGCGCTGGCCACCCTCGACGGCGACTCCGGCCCGTCCTTCGTCGCGGCGCAGCAGCTGCACGCCGAGCTCTCCGGCGCGGACGCGACGATCGCCCGTGCCTTCCTGGCCGGTGGGGTCGAGCCCCCCGCACAGGTCACGGCCTACCAGGAGGGCCTCGCCGCCGCCAGCGGACGGATCATCGACCTCGCCCTGGCCGGCGGGCCGCGGGAGCCGCTCAGCGTGCTGACCGCCCAGCTGCCGGTCTACACCGGCCTGGTCGAACGGGCCCGGGCCAACAACCGGGTCGGCAACGTCGTCGGCGGGGCCTACCTGCGCCAGGCCGCCGAGCTGATGAAGACCACGATCCTGCCCGCCGTCGACCGCCTCGCCGCCGCCGACGCGCGCGACATCGACCGCGGCTACGCCGCCGCCACCCGCTGGTATCAGCCGGTGCTGATCGCGGCGGTCGGCGCGCTCGCGGCCGGCGTTCTGCTCCACATCCAGCTTCGCCTGTTCCGGCGGACGCACCGGATGTTCAACCCGCCGCTGGTCGCCGCGACCGCGCTGACGCTGGCCGCGACCGGGCTCGTCCTGGCGGCCTTCGGCACCGGGCGCGCCCGCCTGATCGACAGCCGGGACGAGGCCTACCGCCCGATGGCGGTCGTCGCCCAGGCCAGGGTGCTGGCGTTGCGGGCCTGGGACGACGAGAGCCTCTCTCTGATCGCCCGCGGCAACAGCGACGCGCTCGACGCCGATGCCCGGCGCACGGTCGAACGCCTCGGCTACGACCCGGCAGGCCACCCGACCGGCACCGGTGTGCTCGCCGCCGCGACCGCGGGCGAGGGCCCCGACGAGCAGGCACGGGACGCCCTTGTGCCCGGCTGGGAGGCCTACCAGGTCACCGCCGTCGAGGTCCGGAAGCTGGTCAGCCGCGTCGGGGGCTTCCAGAACGCGGTCCGCCTCGCACTCGGCGACGGCACCACGACCTTCACCCGCTTCGACGACGATGCCGCCACGGCCTTCGACGCGGGCCAGCGCCGCTTCACCGGCGGGCTGTCCTCGGCGGCAGGCGCCTACGACCACCTGCCGGCCGTGACCGGGGCGCTCCTCGGCCTGGCCGTCCTGGCCGGCCTCGCCGGTGTCCAGGCCCGGATCAACGACTACCGGCGATGAGAGCGGAGGCGACGATGGCGGCAGTCCGGGCAGACGGCGGCAGGCACCCCCACGGGACGCCGCCCGCGCGCCGAGACACACGGCCCGGCCGCCAGGCGGCCACAAGGCCGCCGGGAGCGCTGGTCGTCGCGGTGCTGGTGCTGGCGCTGGCGCTGACCGCGGCCTGCGGCACCGTCGGCAACCAGCTCCCCCAACAGGCCCTGCCGCTTCCCGACGCCGCCACCGCCACCGCCGCTGCCGGCACGAGCACCGGCACCGGCACCAGAACCGGCGGAGCGCCCGCGCCGGCGGACTGCGGTGACCCGCGGGCCAGCCTGCGCCCGCCCGCCGTGCTGCCCGCGCCTGGCGCCATGCCCGCGGGGTCGCACCTGCGCGCGATCGCCGACCGCGGCCACCTCACTGTCGGTGTCCTCGCGGACGTCCCGCCGTTCGGATACATCGACCCGCTCAGCGGGGAGTTCGCGGGCTTCGACGTGGAGATCGCCCGCCTGATCGGCCGGGCGATCTTCGGAGCGGACGACCACGTGCGCTTCCGGGCGGTGACGTACGCGGAGCGGATCCCCGTCCTGCTCGACGGCACCGTCGACCTGGTCGTGGCGACCATGACCACCAACTGCGAGCGGCGCGCCAAGGTCGACTTCTCGGCCGTCTACTACGAGGAGACGAACCGGATCCTGGTCCTGGCGAAGTCGCCCTACCGGTCGCTCGCCGACCTCGGCGGGCGGCGGGTGTGCGCGGCCGCCGGCACGACGTCCATCGAACACGTCGAGCGGGCGGACCCGAGGCCGGTCGCGGTGGCCGTGCCGACCATCGGCGACTGCCTGGTAGCACTGCAGGCCGGCACTGTCGACGGGATCTCGACCGCGGAGGCCGTCCTGTCCGGTCTCGCCGCCCAGGATCCGCGGGTCGCGATCGTCGGGCCGCGCTTCGACAGCGAACCGGACGCCATCGCGGTGAGCCGGGACCATCCGGAGCTGACCCGCTTCGTCAACGGGGTCCTCGAGCGCACCCTCGCGGACGGCACCTGGCGTGGGCTGGCCCGGGACTGGCTGACGGGCATCGAGCCGGTCATTCCGGTTCCGCGCTACCGGGACTGACGCCCATGTGCGCCCGGCACCTTCCCGCCCCCGACGACGACCTGTTCCAGGAGGCCCCGCACCTGTTCGCGCACCCGTCCCCGGCGCAGGGATCTCCGGCGGACCCCGCGCCGCTCCGCGCCGCCGCGCGGCATACCGCCGACGCGGCGCTGGCCCGGCTGCGGTCGACGGCGGCGGCGCTCTCCGCGACGCTTCTCGACCTGGACGCGGCAGCCGAACAGGTTCTCGGGGACGGCACCGGGCTGCGCGGGCGCACCGCGGAGCGCGCCGCACTGGTCCGGACCGGGATGAACTGGCTGTGGGAACGCCACCAGGCGCTGAGAGCCCTGCTCGCCCAGGCCGAGGAGCTGCGCGGGGCGGCGCCGCGGCCCGGGGCACGACAGGCCGCCCGCCTCGACCGGCTACTGAAGGGCCCCTGGCCAGGCCTCGGCACTCCCCCGCCGCCCGGCCTCGGCGCGGCCGCGCCGCTCGCCGCAGCTGCCGATGTCGATGTCGATGTCGATGTCGACGAGGTCGCCCGGGCGATCGGCGCGGAGCTCGCGGCGGTGACCCGCGCGCGGGCGGAGCACCACCACCTGCTGGGCGAGGCCGCCCGCGCGGTGTCCGAGGCCGTTGCCACCTGTGCCCGGCTCGGTGTCCCCGACCTGCCGGAACTGGCCGCGGCCCAGGCGGATCTGCGAGCCGCGTTCGCCGGCGTGACGGCCAACCCGCTGGAGATCACACCGGCGGACCTGCGACCGGCGCAGACGTCCGCCGCCCAGGTCGCGGAGCTGGTGGCCGCCCTGCGTGACACGTTCGACGCCCTCGAGGAACGACTCGCCGCCGCCGAGGATCTCCTCGGGCGTGTGGTGGCCACCGCCGCCGCCGGCGAGCACGCTGCCCGCACCGTGGTGGAGCGGCTCACCGGCGACCGGTCCGGCCTGGTGCGCCTGGATGACGGCTGGTTCGACGACCCGCGCCGTGGCCTGCGCCCGTGGCTCGACCGGCTCCGGGCCGCCGGCGCTGCCGGCGAGTGGCGGCTGGTGGCCCACGGCCTGCGGGCCTGGACGCGAGTCGCGGAGGCGACCCTCGCCGCCGCGGGCGAGACCGTCGCGACGAACCAGGCTCCGCTGCGGCGGCGGAGCGAGCTGCGCGGGCTGTTGGAGGCGCTGCGCGCGAAGGCCGGCCAGCGCGGCCAGATCGAGTCCGCGGAGCTCGGCGACCTGTACGACCGCGCCGCCACCGCACTCTCCACCGCCCCGGTGGACCTCGACGCGGCCGAAGCCCTGGTCGCCGCGTTCAGCGCGGCGCTGGGCGGCGCACTGCCCGCACCGCCACCCGAGAGCGCGGTGCCGGCAGGCCGGCCAGCACGGCAGGCATCCCCGAGCGACGTGCCATCGAAGGAGGACAGCCCGTGACAGTCGAGGGCATCCCCTGCCCGGAGCCCGGGTGTGAAGGGACCATCGAGGACGGATACTGCGACATCACCGGGCTGGCGTACCGCCCTCCGCCCGGGCCTGGCCCGGGCGGAGGGCCCGCCGGAAGCCCCGCCGGGCGCGGCACCGACGGCACCCTCGGCAGCGGCGTGGGCGGGACGGGGGGACGGGAGGAAGCGGCCCCGGCGGGAGCGGATCGTCCTGGGAGCTGACAGGCGGCGGATCGCGGCGCCGGCGCCGACCTGACCGCGCGCGGCGGGCCACCAGCCGTCTCGGTGCCGGCCTGGTCGACGTCCCGCGTATGGAGGCACCGGAACCGGCGTCGCTGCTGATGGCCGACCCGTGCGTCCCGGAGTCGCGCCGGCGGTGCCCGGCCTGCCAGGCGGAGGTCGGGCGGGCCCGGGGCGGTGCGCCCGCGGTGCCCACGGGCTTCTGCGTCCACTGCGGGCAGGCGTACTCGTTCGTCCCGTCGCTGCGCGCCGGTGACCGGGTCGGGCCCTACGAGATCGCCGGGGCGCTGGCCCACGGCGGGCAGGGCTGGGTCCACCTCGCCCGGGACGTCGGTGTGGAGAACCACTGGGTGGTGCTGAAGGGCCTGCTCGACGAGGGCGACCCGACGGCGCAGGCCGCCGCGATCGCCGAGCGGCGGTTCCTCGCCTCCGTGGACCACCCGGCGATCGTGCGCATCCACACGTTCGTCGAGCATGCCGGCACCGGCTACATCGTGATGGAGTACGTCGGCGGGACGTCGCTGCGGGAGGTGCTGCGCCGCCGTGCCGCCGCGGCCGGCCGCCCGGACCCGCTGCCGGTGGGCGAGGCGATCGCCTACATCCTGGCGGTCCTGCCGGCGTTCGCCTACCTGCACCGGCACGGCCTGGTGTTCTGCGACTTCAAGCCGGACAACGTGATGCTCGGCCCGGAGAACCTCCGGCTGATCGACCTGGGCGCGGTGCGCAGGCTCGACGACCCGGGCGGCGCTGTCTACTTCACCCGCGGCTACGCGGCACCGGAGATCGCCCGCGAGGGGCCCTCCGTCCCCTCCGACCTGTACACGGTCGGTCGGACGCTCGCCGCGCTGATCCTGAACTTCCGCGGGAACACGACGACGTACGCCGACCGGCTGCCACCGGCGGGCGAGCATGACGTCCTGCGGCGTCACGAGTCGCTGTACCGGCTGCTGTGCCGGGCCACCGCGCCGGAACCGGCGGACAGGTTCCAGTCCGCGGACGAGATGCACGACGAACTGCTCGGCGTGCTCCGGGAGATCGTCGCCGCCGAGCGGGGCAGCCCGGCCCCGGCACCGAGCCGGCGGTTCACCGGGGACGTCCACCTGACCGGTGAGGAGGGGGACGGAACGGCCGCCGCCGCACCGCCACAGCAGCCGGCCCAGCAGGGCCAGCAGGGCCAGCAGGGCCGATCATGGACGTCCCGGCCGTGGGCGGTGCTGCCGCGGCTGCGGGTCGACCCCGAGGATCCGGCGGCGGGGACCCTCGCGGCGCTGCCCGACAGCGCGCCGGCGGAGCTCGCCGTCCTGCTGGACGCGATCAGCCCGGCGTCGGTCGAGGTCCGGCTCCGGCTCGCCCGGGCCCGGATGGAGCTGGGCGACCCTGCCGGCGCCACGGCGGTCCTGGACGAGGTGAGCGCCGCGGACCCGTTCGAGTGGCGGGCCGACTGGTACCGGGGGCTGCTCGCGCTGGCCGCCGGCGACCCGGACACCGCCCGCGCCGCGTTCACCCACGTGTATGCGCAGGTTCCCGGCGAGCTGGCGCCGAAGCTGGCGCTGGCCGCCACCGCCGAGGCGGCGGGCGACCTCGACCGGGCCGCGGCCCTGTTCGACCTGGTGTCACGGACGGACGACGGCATCACCAGCGCCGCGTTCGGGCTCGCCCGGGTCCGCGCGGCGACCGGCGACCGGGACGGCACCGTCGCCGCCTACCAGCGGGTGCCGGCCTCGTCCGCCGCCCACCTGGAGGCGCAGGCGCGGATCGTGCGGACCCTGGGCACGGTGACTCCCGCCGGAGCGCCGGCCGCCGGCGACCTGGTCGAGGCAGCCCGCATCCTCACCGGTCTGGAGCTCGACGACCGGTGCCGGGCCGCGCTCACCCGGGACCTGCTGCACTGCGCGCTGGAGCTCATCCGCACCGACGCGCTGCAGCCCGACCCGGATGTCGCTCTTGCCGGTGCCCGGCTGCGCGAGGGTGACCTGCGCGTCGGGCTGGAGCGCACCTACCGGGAGCTGGCAAGACTCGCGACCTCCGCGGACGAGCGCTACCAGCTGGTGGACCTCGCCAACGACGTGCGCCCGCGGACGCTGACGTGAGCGGGCCCGCCAGCGGCACCCGGCCCGCTGCGCAGGACGGCGCCAGCGAGCCGCCGCCCGGTGACCCTGATCTCCGGCCGGACGCGGATTCTCGCCAGGACGCCACCCGCGAGGACGCCGATCAGCCTGTCGTCGTCGCCGGCTGCCGGCGCTGCGCCGGGCTGGTGCTGCCGGGGGACCGTTACTGCGAGCAGTGCGGCACGCGGCTGGACGCGGCGGCCCGCTCGGGCACCCATGCCCTCCGCGCCTCGGACGCCCGACAGCGTGATCTGGGGCTCGCCGCGGGCGCGACGGACCGCGGACTGGTCCACCGGGCGAACGAGGACGGCATGGGCCTCGGCCTCCTCCCGGACGGGCGGGGAGCCGTCGGCGTGGTCTGCGACGGGGTGTCCTCCGCTCCCGGTTCGGGCCCGGCCGCGGCGGGTGCGGCGCGGGCCGCGACAGAACTGCTCACCACCCGGGCCGAGCAGTGGCGGACAGGGCCCGGCCTGGCGGAGGAGGTGACGACCACGCTGAGGGACGCCGCCCGGGCGGCACAGACCGCGGCCGTCGCCGGCGCGGCCGAGCTCGGCCTCACCCCGGCCTGCACGTTCGTCGCAGCTGTCGCCGTCGGCGACACGCTGGTCGTCGGCTGGCTCGGAGACAGCCGCGCCTACCTGGTCGACGCCGCGGGCACGCGGCGGCTCACCGAGGACGACACCGTCGCGGCCGAGGCCGTCCGGGCCGGGCAGCTGCCGCCGGAACTGGCGGAGCAGGGCCGGGCCGCGCACACCATCACCCGCTGGCTGGGCAGCGCGTGCCC
Source organism: Parafrankia sp. FMc2 (assembly GCF_041008525.1). Classification (NCBI taxonomy): domain Bacteria; kingdom Bacillati; phylum Actinomycetota; class Actinomycetes; order Frankiales; family Frankiaceae; genus Parafrankia; species Parafrankia sp. FMc2. The sequence goes on from NZ_JBFLUG010000022.1 coordinate 61,361, forward strand.
CTCCCCCGTGCCGCGGACCAGGGTCGTGCGGCTGCGACCGCCCAGCCGGGTCGTCCTGTGCAGTGACGGCCTGTGGAACTACGCCTCGGCCGCCGCGGCGCTGGCGGCGCACATCGCGGAGCCCGGAGCCGACGCGACGCCGATCACCGTCGCCCGGCACCTGGTGGACGTGGCTCTGCGCGCCGGCGGGGCCGACAACGTGACCGTGATCGTCATCGACATTCCGGAGAGCGCCTGATGGTCGACTTCAGCCTCGAGGTGAGCCAGAACGAGTACCTGTCGGCGGGAGCCGGCGAGGTCCACGCCGTCATCACGGTCACCGCGCACGACGTCGGCACACCGGCCGGCGGCGACGCGGGCATCGGCGGCGCGCCGGTGGCGGGCGGACCGGTGGCGGGCGGACCGGTGGCGGGCGGGCCGCGGGCAGCCGAGGTGATCCTGCTGGACTGCTCCGGCTCGATGGACTACCCACGCACGAAGATCGTCGAGGCCCGGCGGGCCGCCCGGGCCGCGATCGAGGCGCTGCCCGACGGGGTCGCCTTCGCGGTGGTGGCGGGCACCTCGTCCGCGACCATGGTCTACCCGACCGGCCGGACCCTCGTCGAGGCGTCCGCGCGGACCCGCCAGGAGGCGGCCGAGGCGGTCGCCCGCGTGCGTGCCCACGGCGGGACGGCCATCGGCGAATGGCTTCTCCTCGCCCGGGAACTGATGGCGACCCGCCCGGACCTCATCCACCACGCGCTCCTGCTCACCGACGGGGAGAACCAGGAGGCCGCGGAGGTCCTCGACGCCGCGCTGGCCGCCTGCGAGGGCCACTTCCAGTGCGACTGCCGCGGGGTGGGCGCCGACTGGAAGGTCGCCCAGCTGCGCAACGTCGCCTCCCGGCTGCTCGGCGAGGTCGCCCTGCTGCGCGAGCCCGGTGCGATGGCGGACGACTTCCGCTCGATCATCGCGCGGGCCCTCGCGCGCGGCATCGACCGGGTTGGCCTGCGGCTGTGGGCGCCGCGCGGCGCGGCGGTCCGGTTCCTGCGGCAGGTCTCACCGGAGATCGACGACCTCACCGGACGGGCGACGCAGGCCAGCCCGCTGAGCCACGACTACCCGACCGGTGCCTGGGCCGCCGGAACCCGCGAATATCACCTGTGCCTGGACGTCCCGCCCGCGCAGGTCGGGGAGGAGCGCCTCGCCGCCCGGGTCAGCCTGCTGGTCGGGGACGAGGAGATCGCTCGCACCCGGGTGCGGGCGGTGTGGACGGACGACGTCGACCTGTCGACCCGCATCGACGGGGTCGTCGCCCACTACACGGGCCAGGCGGAGCTGGCCCGCGCGGTGCAGGACGGGCTCGCCGCCCGCCGGGCCGGCGACGAGCAGACCGCGGTGACCCTGCTCGGCCGGGCCGCCAGCCTCGCCGCGCACACGGCGAACGACGAGGCCCTGGCACGGCTCGCGAAGATCGTGGACATCGACGACGCGGCCACCGGGTCGGTGCGGTTGCGCCGCCAGGTGGACGTCCTCGACGAGATGGACCTGGACGCCGGTTCCACGCTCACCACTCCTGCCCAGCGGTGAGTGCCTCGCCGTGCGCCGGGTGCGGCTTCCCGCGCCCGGCGGGCGAGCCGGTCTGCCGGGCCTGCGGCTTCGACACCCTGACCGGGACCGGGCCGCGCGCGGTCGGCGTGGTGCCGCTCCTCGGGCCCGGAGCGGGCGCCGCGGAAGCGCGGTCCAGCGCCAGTACAGGGTCAACCGTGGGTACGCCGGGCCTGCGCTGGGCCGTCGAGCTGGTGCCGGACCGGGCCTACTTCGACCGGGGCCAGGACGGCGATCCGGCGGCGTTCCCCGCCGGAGCCGCCGCCCGGCTCGTCCAGCTGGCCGGCCCGTGCGCGGTCATCGGGCGCCGTAGCCGCTCCCGCGGCCAGGCCCCGGCGCTCGACCTGTCACTGTCGCCGCGCGACCCCGGCGTCTCCCGCGCGCACGCCCGGCTCGAACGCCACGCCGACGGGACCGTGACGGTGACCGATCTCGGCTCGGCGAACGGTACCTGGATCGGCCCGGACGCCGACCACCTCACCAGGCTGGGTGCCGAGGCACCCGTCCCCCTCGCCGAGGCGGACCGGGTCTTCGTCGGCGCGTGGACCCGGCTGACCGTCCGGAAGCGCTGATCATCCCGGTCCGCCGAGCCGGGGCACGGCGGCTGTGTCCGGTACGTCCACGACACCCCCCGAGGCCACCGTTTGTCGGATCTCATACAGTCACGGAGCCCGGCGGATGCCGCGCGACCGCCACGCACCTGGCGGACGCCCACGTCGAGGATGTGACAGCCGGTACCAGGGGTACCGACGTCCACCACTGGCATCGCGCTCCGGACCCAGCCAGTGCCACCCTGCGTGGCCGCGACGACGTTCAATGAGGAGCGCAGGAAAGGATGATCGGCAACGACACCCACGTGCGGAACAACCGCACCCGGTGGAACGAGATCTCCGACGACTACCAGCGGTTCAACGCCCCGCAGATCCGCGAGCAGGCCTTCACCGGCGACATCACCTGGGGTGTGTGGGGCATCCCGGAGTCGCGCCTGAACATCCTCGGGCACGTCGTGGGACTGGACGTCCTGGAGATGGGGTGCGGCGGAAGCCAGTGGTCGACCGCCCTGGCCCGGCGTGGCGCCCGCCCGGTCGGGCTCGACCTCTCCGAGCGTCAGCTGCACCACAGCCGCGCGCTGCAGCGCGAGACCGGGCTGGACTTCCCGCTGGTCCAGGCCAGCGCGGAGGACGTGCCGTTCGCGAACGGCTCGTTCGACATCGTCTTCGCCGACCACGGCGCGTTCTCGTTCGCCGACCCGTACCGGGCGATCCCGGAGGCGGCGCGGATCCTGCGGCCCGGCGGTCTGTTGGCGTTCGGTCATGTCAGCCCGATCTACGAGATCAGCATCCCGGACGGCGCCGAGGCCGCCGGCGACCGGCTGGTCGGCGACTACTTCGGGCTGCGCCTGATCTCCGACACCGACGGCCTGGTCAGCGCGAACCTGCCGTACGGTGCGTGGATCCGGCTGTTCCGCGACAGCGGTCTGATGGTCGAGGATCTGGTCGAGCCGCGGCCGGAGAGCGGGCCGGGCGGCTCGCACCGCGACAGCGCCGAGGAGGCCTGGGCGCGGCGCTGGCCGTCCGAGTGCATCTGGAAGGTCCGCCGGGCCTGACACTCTGGGAGGACGACGCACACGATGAGGCCGACCCGCAGCACAAGGCCGACCGAGACGAGGCCGACCGGACCAGGGCCGACCAGAACAGCGCCGACCGGACCAGCGCCGACCGGGCGGGCCGGCGCATGACCGCTCCCACTCCGACCAGGCCCGGGCCCGAGCTGCGGGTCCGGCTGCCACAGGTGGCGCCGTCGGTGCGGGAGTTCCTCGCGACCGAGGCGGGCGGCGCGGTCCTGCTCGTCGTCGCGGCGGTGGTCGCGCTGGTCTGGGCGAACAGCCCGTTCTCCGACAGCTACCACGACCTGTGGGAGACCACCGCCACGCTCGGGGTGGGCGACGCGAGCCTGTCGTTGACCCTGCACCACTGGGTCAACGACGGGGCGATGGCCATCTTCTTCGCCGTGGTCGGCCTGGAGATCAACCGCGAGTTCACCGCGGGTGAGCTGCGGGACCGGCGGACGGTGGCCGTCCCCGCGCTCGCCGCCGTCGGTGGCCTGGCCCTGCCGGCGCTGATCTACCTGTTGTTCAACCCGTCCGGCCCGGCGGCGGCCGGCTGGGGCATCCCGATGTCGACCGACACGGCATTCGTGGTCGGGATCCTCGCCCTGTTCGGCCCGCGCTGCCCGGACCGGCTGCGGCTGTTCCTGCTGACCCTGGCCATCGTGGACGACATCGGCGCCATCGCCGTGGTCGCGGTCTTCTACACCGAGCACGTCGACGTCGTCTGGCTCGGCGTCGCCGCCGGACTGCTGGGCGTGATCATGTTCATGCGCTGGATGGGCGTCTGGCGCCTGACGCCGTACGTCCTGGCCGCGATCGTGCTCTGGGTGGCCGTCTACTCCTCGGGCGTGCACGGCACGCTGGCCGGTGTGATCATCGGGCTGATCCTGCCCTCGGCGCCACCGCGGCGCGAGCAGATCGACAACGTACCGATCTACGTCCGGGCGCTGCGGGAGGACTCGACGGCCTCGCGGGCCGCCCTCGCCGTGTCGGCGGCCAAGGCCACGGTCTCCACCAGCGAGCGGCTGCAGTACAGCCTGCACCCGCTCAGCGCCTACGTGATCGTGCCGGTCTTCGGCCTGGCGAACGCCGGGGTGCATCTCGACAGCCACACGCTCTCGGACGCCGCGACGTCGCCGGTGACGATCGGAGTGGCGCTGGCGCTGCTGGTGGGCAACGCCGTCGGGATCACCGCCACGGCCATGATCGCCATTCGGACCGGGCTGGGCGTGCTGCCCGGCGGGGTCCGCTACGGCCACCTGGCGGGGGCCGCCGTGCTCGCCGGTATCGGCTTCACGATCTCACTGTTCGTGACCGAGCTGGCGTTCACCGACGAGGTGATCGCCGAACAGGCCAAGATCGGCATTCTGGCCGGTTCGTTCATCGCCGCCGTTCTGGGCACGCTGCTGCTGCGCTATGTCGGGGAACGCTGGTCGCTGTGCTCACCCGGCACCGACGAGGCCATCCCGGCGCTACCCCCGCGCCCATGGCATGCGCCGGCGCCGCCGGTCAGCCCCGTCCTCCGTTGACCGGGCCGCGCCGGCACGGGCGACCGCGGCGCGCAGCGGGCCGAGCTCGAGACGGCCGCGGTAGCGCTCTCCGTCGATGAAGATCGTCGGGGTGCCCTGGACGCGCTGCTCGGCGCCGTCGGCGTAGTCGGTCTCCACCGCGTCGCCGTAGGGCTGGGCCGGGTCACCGACGACGAGGTCGGCGTCGATACCCAGGCCGCGGGCGAAGGCCATGAGGTACTTGTCGGCCAGCCTGTCCTGGTTCGCGAACAGCAGGTCGTGCATCTCCCAGAAGCGCCCGTGCGCGCCTGCGACCTCGGCCGCGAGCGCGGCGGTCAGCGCGAACGGATGCATGCTGAACACCGGAAAGTGCCGGAAGACGTGTCGGACCTGGCCGTCGGACGCATCCACCAGCTCATGCAGGATCCCGGCTGCCCGGGCGCAGTAGGGGCATTCGAAGTCGGCATACTCGACGATGACCACGGCGCTCTCGGGGCCACCGCGGGAATGCCGCCACGGATCCGTCCTGACCCGCTTCGCCCGGGCACCGGGCGACCGGGCCTGACTCTTCTTCTCCGACCGGTCCGATTTCCCGACGATCAGGGCACCAGACCCACCCGAGCTGCCGTCCTGGACGTCGAGAACGCCATTCAAGCCGCTTTCTGGAGCCTTTTCCGCATATTCTTCCAGCGATGGAACCACGCATTCTTTCGACCCGCTGTGACGGGTGACGGCTTTCGTGATTCTCGCCCCGACCTCGCCCATACGACCCATTGTAACCAGCCGCGGCGGGACGGCGATGCGACTAGGCTGGGGCCCGTGGCGGAACCGAGAACGTCGGACCGACCCGCCCGGAATGCCGGCGCCGCACTGGCTGTCAAAGCCACCGACGTACGCATACGGCGCGGGATGGCCTGGGCCGGCCGGGATGGCCGAGAAATCGTGCACGGCGTGTCCTTCGAGGTCCGGCCGGGCACCGTGACCGGCCTCATCGGGCCCAGCGGGTGCGGAAAGACCACACTGATGCGGGCAATCGTGGGAATCCAGCGCGGAGTAAGCGGGGAACTCCTGGTTCTTGGCCAGGAAGCCTGCGAGATGAAGCTGCACCAGAAGGTCGGTTACGCCACCCAGGCGGCCTCTGTCTACGATGACCTGACGGTGGAGGAGAACCTTCGTTATTTCACCGCGCTCGCCGCCGACGGCACTCCCAGCCCCGCGAACATCATTCGCGGGGCGGAGCGGGCGGCGGCGGCGGTAAGCCTTTCGTCGGAGCTGCGGAGCAAGGTCGGCCGGCTCTCCGGGGGGCAGCGGGGCCGTGTCTCCCTGGCGGCGGCGGTCATCGGCGGCCGGGAGCTGCTCGTGCTGGACGAGCCGACCGTCGGCCTGGACCCGGTCCTGCGCCGCGAGCTGTGGGACGGTTTCCACCAGATGGCCCGCCGGGGGCTCACCCTGCTCGTCAGCTCACACGTGATGGACGAGGCGTCCCGCTGCGACCGCCTGCTGCTCCTGCACGAGGGGCGACTGATCGCGGACGAGACACCCGCGAACCTGCTCGCTCTCACCGGCGCCCGTGATCTCGACCGGGCCTTCCTGCGACTGGTCGATCCCCGTTCCACCCCGCCGCACCTGGTGCCCGTGCCGTCGAACCCGGGCGCCCACGCCGGCCCCGGCCCGGCGTCCGGCCCGGCGTCCGATCCGGCGTCCCGGACGGATCCCGTGTCGAGCCCGGACTTCGAGCCCTACCCGGCGGACCCGGATCCGGGCTCCGGCGGCGCCCGGCCCGCCAGCACGGCGCGGACCAGCAGCCCAGCACACCCCGGCGGGGCGGCACGGGCGGCCGGGTCCGCGGACCGGCCGTCCGCCCAGGATCTCGGCCGACGCCGGCGGCTTCCGCTGAACCTGCCCCGGACGACGGCGACGGCGCTGCGGGTGATCCGTCAGATGCGCCGGGACCCGCGCACGATCGCCCTCGTCCTCGCGCTGCCCCCGGCGCTGCTCGTGCTGCTGCAGGCGATCTTCACCAACAGCCCGACGGCCTTCGACCGGGCCGGCGCCGGCCTGCTCGGCGTGTTCCCGCTGATGACGATGTTCTTCCTGACGTCGGTGGCGATGCTGCGCGAGCGGCGCTCCGGCACGCTGGAACGGCTGCTGACGACCCCGATCGGGCGGGGTGACCTGCTCACCGGCTACGGCGTCGCGTTCGGCCTGCTCGCTGTCGCCCAGGCCGCGATCACGACGACCACCGCCGTGGCGCTGCTGAACCTGCGCATCGCCGGGCCGTTGCCGATGCTCGGCCTGCTCGCCGTGCTCGCCGCGCTGTTCGGCACCGCTCTCGGCCTCCTCACCAGCGCCTTCGCGAACTCCGAGTTCCAGGCGGTGCAGTTCCTGCCGCCCGTGCTGCTGCCGCAGTTCCTGCTCGCGGGCATCCTCGTCCCGCACGACCAGATGAACCCGGTGCTGGAGACCGTCAGCATGCTGCTGCCGATGACCTATGTCGTCGACGCGCTCAGCCGCATCAGCACCACTCCGGGCGTGTCGATGCTGGTCGTGCGGGACGCCCTCGTCGTCGCCGGGTGCACGGTCATCGCGCTCGCCCTGGCGGCCGGGACACTGCGCCGCCAGGGCCCGTAGCGACGCCCGCCCCGGGCACGGGCCAGGCGGGCGCGGGTCAGGCGGTGCGGTCGAGGCTGCCGGCAGCCAGCCGGGCGTAGTGCGCCGAGCTGGCCAGCAGCTCCTCATGGCGGCCGGCGGCGACCAGGATCCCGTCGTCGAGCACCAGGATCCGGTCGGACGCCCGCACCGTCGAGATGCGGTGCGCGATGACCAGCAGCGCCCGCCGGGCCGCGATGTCCGCCATCACCCGGGTCAGGGCCCGCTCGTTGACCGCGTCCATCTGGGACGTCGGCTCGTCGAGCAGCAGCAGGCCGGGCGCCGCGAGCAGCGCACGGGCCACCGCGACACGCTGCCGCTCACCGCCCGAGAGCATGACCCCGTGGTCGCCCACGTCGGTGTCGAGCCCGGCGGGCAGCCGGCGCACGAGTCCGGCGAGCCGGGCGACGTCGACGACCTCGGAGATGTCCGCGTCGGTGGCGTCCGGACAGGCGTAGACGATGTTGTCACGCAGGGTGCCGCAGAGCACCGGGGCGTCCTGTTCGACGAGATTGACCTGCCGGCGGGTCCGGGCCCGCTCCACCTGGCCCAGTGGGACGCCGCCGAGCAGGATCTCCCCGGCGTCCGGTTCGTAGAAGCGCTCGACGAGGCCGAGCACGGTCGACTTCCCCGCCCCCGACGGGCCCACCAGCGCTACCTGCCCGCGGGCCGGCACGACGAACGACACCCCGCGCAGCACGGGCCGCGGGCCGTAGGAGAACCACACGTCCCGGAACTCCAGCGCCGGGGCCTGCGATGCCTCCTGCACGCCGTTGCCCGGATCCGGGCCCGGACCGGTACCGGCGTCGGAGCCGGCGGTCATGACCAGGCCCGAACCCCGCTCCGCGACGGAAACCAGGCCGGGGTTCGGGCCCGGGGCGGCCGTGGCGGTACCGGTATCCGGGACGGTACCGGCGCCTGGGCCGGTACCGGCGTCCTCTCTGGGCATGGTGAAGACGACGTTCACCCGGGTCAGCGCGCCCAGCCCGCGCTGGATCGTCTGCGCCGACTCGATGAGCTGCGACAGCGGCATCACCAGGTACGTCGCATACAGCAGGAACGCGACCAGGTCGCCCAGCGAGGTGGTCCCGCGGGCGACGAGGACACCGCCGGCGAGCAGCACGAGCAGCACCGAGCCCTGGACGGCGAGCTGCGACGCGGGCGCGATCACCGCGCTCAGCCGGGCCATGCGCAGCCCGGCTCGGTAGGCCTCGTCCGCGTGCTCGCCGATGCGCTGGCACTCCCGTTCCTCGGCGTTGCTCGCCCGCACGGTGCGGATCGCGGTCAGCGCCCGCTCCAGATCGGCGGACATCCGCCCGACGCTCGCCTGCCCCTGCTCGGAGACGGATCGGACCCGGGTCAGCGCCGTCAGCACGACCGAGCCTGCGAGGACCACCGCGATCACGACCAGGCCGAACAGCAGCGGATTCAGCCACACCATCAGCCCGATCGCGGCGAGGACGCCGATGGTGCTGGTCACCACGCTGGTGAGGCTGTAGGCGACCGCGTCGCGCACGACCATCGTGTCCGCGTTGGAACGGGAGAGCAGATCGCCGATCCGCGCCTCGTCGAACACCCGGATCCGCAGCCGCAGCAGGTGGCCGATCAGCCGGTGGCGCAGGCCGAGCAGCACCCGCTGCCCCGTCCGTTCCAGCAGGAAGTGGCCCCACGTGTCGATGGCGGCTTCCAGCAGGAACACCGCGACGAGGACGACGATGAGGACACCGGGCACATGCCCGGAGCCGGCGCCGTCGATGACCCCGCGGACGAGCAGCGGCTGCGCCAGGCCGATGAGCGAGCCGACCGCCGTCAGCCCGGTCGCGAACGTGATCAGGCGGCCATGCCCGCGCAGCAGCCGCCACAGGTCTCCGAGGCCAGGCCGGGGCCCGGCCGGGCGACCCGGCCCGGGCGGCCCCGCCGGACCCCCGAAACCAGGAGGCGGACCATCGGGGCCGGACGGCGGTCCACCGAAACCGGGCGGCGGACCATCGAAACCCGACGGCGGGCCGCCAGGACCGGACGGGGGACCGCCACGGGCCGGCGGCGAACCCGCGTACCCGGCGGGGCCCGCGGCCGGCGTCACCGGGACCCCACCGTGTCCCGCTCCCCATCCCGGTCCCGCTCCCCATCCCGCTGACGCGGCCGGGAACGGACGGTGATCATCGGCCGGTAGGCATCCGGCGGGAACGACTCGCCGACCGCGAGCCCGTCGGCCTCGACCCAGGCATGCGCCGCGAACGAACCCGCGGTGCGGACTCCGGTCCGCCATGTCGGCCACCTCCCCGAGACGCGGCAGAGCAGTGCTGTCGCGACCGCGCGCGGCAGACATCCCGAAGGGTCGCGACAGGTGCGACTCACCGCGGTCACCGCCTCCATCGCGGCGAGCGTCTGCTGGTAGCCGGCCGGTCGGGTACCGGCCGCCGCCGCGTCCAGCACCTGCCGGAGCCGTGCCGGGGGCAGCCTCACCAGCCCGCGGGCAACGACGGTGACGGGCAGCGCGACGGCCACACGGGTCGCCCGCCGCCGGTCTGGCCGCGTCACCCGGCCAGGCCCCGTCACCGGGCCAGCCCGGCGGTGCGCAGGCTCCCCAGCAGCAGATCGACGTCGGCGCGGGCCGTCGCGTCGTCCACGTCGTAGGCCTCGGTCACTGCCTGGGCCGCCTGCTCGGCCGTGCCGCCCTGCGCAAGCACCCCGACCGCGAGGTCGGCACTGGGGTTGAGTGTGTAGTACCGGCCGGTCCGCTCGTCCAGCAGAACGGCGCCGTACTCCGTCCGGGTGCGGACGACGTTCTCGCGCAACTGCGTCGACATGTCAGGACCCCTCCTCTCGTCCGGCGCCGGCGGATCGTCCGACACCGGCGGATCGTCCGACAGCGGTTCTGCTCGGGCGCGGGGCGGCGGCCGCGGCCGGCTCCCCGGCGAGCACCTGGGCGTGGATCCGCCGCAGCTCGACGCTCGGCTCGACCCCCAGTTCCCGGGACAGCAGGTGGTAGGCGGTGCGGTAGGCGGCGAGCGCGTCGGCGCGATGCCCGGAGCAGCTCGCGGCGACGAGATACTGGCCCCACACCCGCTCCCGTAGCGGATACTCGAGCGTCAGCGCGCGCAGCATCGGCAGGACCCGGTCGTACTGGCCGCGGTCGAGCAGGGCGTCGGCGAGATCCTCGTGAACGACGGCGCGCAGCTCGCGCAGCCGGGCCGCCTCGGCGTGGACGACCTCCTCGGAGAGCTCCTCGTACGGCTCACCGCGCCACATCGCCAGGGCTTCGCCGAGCAGGCCGATCGCGCGGCTGTCGTCGCCGCCCCACCGGGCGTCCTGCCCGCGGCGGGCGAGATCCTCGAACAGGCAGACATCGACCTCGGTCGCGGCGACGTTGAGCCGGTAGCCCCCCGCCCGGCCCTGGATCCGGCTGAGCTCGGCGGTCTCCCCCGCCGGCAGGACCTGGCGCAGGTCGGAGACGTACGTCTTGATGTTCCCGATGGCCGAGGGAGGTGGTTCGGCGTCCCACAGCACCGCACGGATCTGCTCGGTGCTGGTCCACCGGCCGCGCGCCAGGAGCAGCAGGGAGAGCAGGCGCCGTTTCTTCGGCTGCGGGATCGGCACGGAGCTGCCGTCGGCCGCGTTCACCTCAAGCGGGCCCAGGATGCGGAAGGGCAGGTGCCGCCGCGGTTCCATAGCCTCCTATCTCCCCCGGCGGCGACGGCCCTGAACGGTGCCGGCACCGGGGGCGCACGGCGATGTCGCCTCCGTTCTGCCCTGGCCCGAATGTCCTGCCGGACAGGCAGGCATCCACAGCCGTGGCCGTGGGCCGTGGGCCGTGGGCCCGAGAGTCAGCGGAGCGGGCGGCGGTTGTAGGCGGCGACCGTCGGGACGAGATCGCCGACCGTGGCGAAGTTGACCGCGAGGAAGGTGGGCCGCAGGCCGCGGGCGGCGCACTGCTCGGCGTGCGCGGACAGCGAGGACGCGGTGTTCACCAGCGCCGCGTCCGCGCGGGTGGCGGCATGGTCGGTCAGCCAGTGGTTGATCAGCAGCATGCCGGGCCGGGCCGCCCCTCGCCCCACCCGGCAGGTGAATCCGCCGGGGATCCGCACGTCGAACGGGGTGTCGGCGTTCGCTCGGAAGAAGTTGCGGTACCAGGTGCCGGGCACGTCGCCGTTCTCGGCGAACACCACCAGGCGCCGGCCCCGGTCGATCATCTGGCCGAGAGTCGGCCACGGCTGCCCCGCTGCCGGGGGGCGGGCCAGGTACCGGCCGAGCCCGGCCTTCCGGAACGCCACCATGACCGGCTGGGGTGGCACCCCGTCCTGCAGGATCAGGGTGATGACCTCGGCCGGGTTGCGCGCCAGCCAGCCGGCGACACCGGTCAGTGCGTCGTCCAGCGCCGTCGCACCGAGCTGGCAGATGCCGTGGCAGAGCCAGAGCCCGGGCCGCTCGGAGCTGGCGCCGGTGGCGAAGGGGCCGAGGGCCGCGCGGGCCCGCGGCCGCAGCCCGGCCAGGAACGAGTCGACCTCGGCCGGTGTCGTCCAGTGGTGGACGTCGATCATCAGCGCCCGGATCCCGCTGTCGAGCTGGCCGACCAGGTCCGGATCCTGCACGGCGCCGAGGAAACCCGCCCGTACCGACGCCATGCCGTTGTGGGTGGTCGGGTAGAGGACATCCGGGTACGCCCGGGCGCACAGGTCGGTGCCGCCGTTACAGAACGCGGTGCCGGTGCCGGCCCGGCCCGGCAGCACCGCCCACGATCCCGCGACGAACACCGCGGCGGTGGTGGTCACCGCCAGCACGCGGCGGGCCCGCCCCCGCGCCCGATAGAGGCGAGGCAGGGCGGCCGCGGCCGTGCCGAGCGTGACGCCGACGGCGAGCGGCACCATCGCCATGTCGATCCAGGTCGACCGGACGTTGTCGAGGAGCACGCGGCCCACGTCCGCGGCCAGCTGCTGCCCGGCCGGCGGCAGTGGCGACGCCGGACCGCGCAGCGCGGACAGTGGGTCCCCGGCGACGGCTGTCAGGCCGAGGCTGACGGCGAGCGAGACCAGCCCGGCAGCGACGAGAGCGGCGGACGTCGTCCGCACTGCCCGCGCGATCCGCTCCCCGCCCGGCTCGGGTGGTGGTCTCGGCCGGAGGAGGGCGAGGGCCAGCGCGGCGGTGGGCACCGCGAAGCAGAGCACGGCCAGGACGAGCGTGCCCGTCCCGCCCACCGTGTGGATGGCACGCAGGACGGCGCCGGCCGGGCCCCCGGGGTCGTCAGCCAGCGGACGCCCGAGGTCGAGCACCGTGCCGCCGGCCAGCCGGGCGCGCAGGTCGGCCACTGCCGAGACGTCCCCGGAGAAGATCATCGGTCCGACGACCGCCAGCGCCTCGCCCAGGTCCCCGGACCGCAGCGCGACCAGCACCTGCTCCCGCGCGGCCGACCGGCGCGGCTCCGGCACCCGGCTCAGCAGCAGGTCGGCCAGCCAGGTGACCTGGCTGTCGGTGAGATCGATCTCCGGGACGGACGCCGGCGGCCGCCCCTGGCTCACCCGGTCGACACCGTCGAGGACGTCCCGCAGCGCCGCGGCGACGTCCTCGGTGCGGTACCGGGGCGCACCCGACACCTGCCCGGCGAGGTACACCGAGGCCAGCCGGCCGATGTTGTCGAGGATGGGACTCAGGTCGAACGCCAGGACGAACTCCGCCCGGCTGCCGTCAAGGTAGGCGGCGACGTTGTCGGCGACGCCGTCGGTCATGCCGCGCAGCGCCGCGGGCGGGACGACGAGCTGCAGGTTGTCGACGACCAGGTCCGGGTCGACCGGCAGGTCCGCCAGCAGGTCCCCGGTGACGTCGGCCAGCACCGGATCGGTGAGGACCTCGTCACTGACCCGTTCGTGCACCTGTGCCTCGTCCAGCGCGCCGCGATAGAACGCCGCGTTCTGGGCGGTCTCGTGGACGGTCAGCAACGCCGTGCCGACCGGGGCGAGAACGGCCGCGGCCAGCACCGCCAGACAGGCCCCGCGGACGGGTCGGGACCGAACCGGCGCACCTGGGCTCCGGGCACCGAGGAGCCGAGCCATGGGACGCCAGATTACCGAGCAGCGTGCCCGTCGCAGCGACAAAAGCCGAGGTCGTTCCACGTTTGGTGGTGTGACGGGCCGCTGGGGACCCGCAGACGGGGTAGGCCGTTACGGAACGGTCCGCGCATGAGGCCGCGGCCGCCGACCCACCTGAGGTGCCCGATGACCGCACATATCGGCACATCGCGACACACCGGCACATCGAGACACACCGACGTCACCCAGCACCGGCCGGTGCTCATCTGGTCGCTGACCGCGGTCGTGATCGTCGGCCTGATCCTCGCGCTGGTCGGGATGATCCTCAACGCCTGGTTGCTGCTCGGCCTGGCCGCGGCCACCGCGGCGCTGGCGACCTTCGCGCTGTGGCCGGCGGGCGTGATGTCCCACGTCACCACCGCGCGATCGCACACGCGGTCGGCCATCGGGCCGCCGACCGACCGCGGACCGTGACGAGGCCCCGACGGGTCTGACGGGGAGGAACGAACATGGACACAACGGAAACAGACCGGCCACGCGGTCGCGACATGCTGCACGTCCCGCGCACGCGGGGCGCGCTGAGCGGGCTACTGATCGTGGCGGCGGGCATCTGGGGGGCGCTGATCCCCTTCGTGGGGCCGTACTTCGACTTCGGCTTCACCACCGAGGCCTGGACCTGGACGGCGAACCATTTCTGGCTCTCGCTCCTGCCGGGCGTCGCGGCGGTCGTGGCCGGCCTCATCCTGCTTGCCAGCGGCAACCGCGCGACGGCGGCGATCGGCGCGGCGATCGCGGTGGTGGCCGGTGTGTGGTTCATCGTCGGGCCGCCGCTGTCACAGATCTGGAACCCCGGGGCGTTCGGCACGCCACTGGGCGGCAAGTTCCGCCAGGCCGTGATCCTGATCAGCTTCTTCTACGGGCTGGGTGCGCTGATCCTCTTCCTCGGTTCCAGCGCGCTCGGCCGGCTCAGCGTGGTCGGGGTGCGGGACGTGGCCGCCGCGCGCAACCGCCGGCTCGGTAGGCCCGAGCCCACCAGGCGGCACGCCCGCGGCCACCGCCGCCATGCCCACGCCGGTGAGGCCGCCGGTGCCGGTGCCGCCGCCGGTGCGGGTGCCGCCGCTGGAGCGGGTGCCATGGACGCCGACCGGACCGGGGCCCACGACACCCGGGCCGTGCCCACCGGCCAGGCAGGGCGGGCCGGCCGTGCGGAGCGCGCCGAGTACCCGGAGCGCGAGTACCCGGAGCGCGAGTACCCGGAGCGCGAGTACCCGGAGCGCGCCGGGCGCGGCGCCGCCGAGCGCGAGCCGCTCGAGGCCGGACGAAATGTGTCCCGTCGCGAGCCCGTCAGCAGCGGCCGGTACGACGAGGCGTCGGTCTACCCGGACGAGCCCTACCCGTACGAGCCGAGACGGTCGCACAACGGGCACGGCGAGCGGCGAGCCACCGCCGGCCGCGACCGCGACGGGTACTCCGCCGGCACGCGCGACCAGGCCGGCGAACGCGACCAGGCCGCGAGCGGACGCGGGTCCGGGCCGCAGGCGCAGGACTACCGGACCGGCCAGCAGTCCCACGACTACCGGCCGGGCCAGGGGCAGGGATACCAGACCGGCGACTACCGGACCGGGCAGTACACGGTCGGCGGGTACGAGACCGGCCGGCGTGACACCGGCGGGCGCGACATCGACGAACGCGAGACCGGCAGGTACGGCACCAGCGGCTACGCCGACGGCGGGTACGGCGACAGAGGGTACGGCGGTGACAGCGGGTACGGCGGTGACAGCGGGTACGGCGGTTACGAGGTCGGCAAGCACCGGTCCGGGGAGCGCCCGGCCGCCGCTTCCGAACGCGGTCGTCCCGCGCCCGGTGCCACCGACGGGGACCACACCGCGGAGCAGCAGCCGGAGCACCGCCGCGACGAGCCGATCGGGGCCGGTTCCGGCGCCCGCCCCCACCGCCACCACTGGTGGGAACGACACTGATCCCGGACGCACGCTGGCGGCGGCCCGCCCAGGCGGGCCGCCGCCCGGCCGCGCCCGGCGCCGGTGGGCTGTCCTGGTGCCAGGTGCCACACGCCGGGGGGCCCGGGCGGGTGCCGGCCTGGTAGGACAACGCCATGAGCGACGAGAACACGTCCCCGGCCGGCGCGGGCGCACCGGACGGGCCCGAACCCGACGAGCTGATCTACGTGGTCGAGGACGCGATCGCCACGATCACCCTCAACCGGCCGCAGGTCCGGAACGCCTTCACCCTGACCATGATCGACCGCTGGGCGGACGCGCTGCGGGCCGCCGAGGCCGACCCGCAGGTGCGGGTGGTGGTGGTCACCGGAGCCGGAGGCGCCTTCTGCTCCGGCATCGACCTGGCGGTGCTCAGCGGGATCGAGCCCACCCCGATCGCCCGCCGGCGGATGCTCACCGAGGGCGTCCACAAGGTGGCCCGGGCGGTGCTGGACCTCAGCAAGCCGCTGATCGCGGCGGTGAGTGGCGTCGCGGTCGGTGCCGGGCTCGACATGGCGCTGATGTGCGACATGCGCTTCGCCGCCCGGTCCGCACGGCTCTCGGAGGGCTACATCCGGATCGGTCTGGTCCCCGGTGACGGCGGCACCTACCTGCTCCCGCGCCTGGTCGGCCCGGCGAAGGCCCTCGAGCTGCTGCTCAGCGGCGACACGGTGGACGGCGTCGAGGCGGAGCGCATCGGCCTGGTCAACCGCGTCTACGACGACGAGGCGACCCTGCTCGCCGAGACGTACGCCTTCGCCCGCCGTCTCGCCGCGATGTCACCCATCTCCAGCGCCATGATCAAGAAGGCCGTCTACCAGTCCCAGCATCTCGACCTGCGGACGAACCTGGACCTCATCGCATCGCACATGGCGATCGTGCAGTCCACCGAGGACTACGCCGAGGCCCGTGCAGCCTTCGGTGAGCGGCGGGCTCCGACCTTCGTCAACCGCTGACCGGCTCCGCACCGGCAGGACCCGGGCCGGGTGGACCCGGATCAGCGGCGCCCGGCCCGGCAGGCGGCGGATCCGGCCACCCGCCCGGGTGGGACGCCTGGTGCAGCTCGCGGGCGGCCAGTGCCCGGCGCAGGTCGTCGGCGGCGTCGACCACCACCCGTGCGAGCACGGGTCCGACGTCCGGGCGGCCGAGCAACTGGTCCACGGCCGCGACGGTGCCGGCCGCGACCGCGTAACGGGGAAAGGCCGCCGCCGCCAGCTGGCGGACGGCGTGCGGAGAGCGCGCCGCCGCCAGCCGGGGCATGTCGGCGACGTACCGCTCGACGTAGGCCGCGGTGAGGTCGTCCTGGCCAGGCTGCCAGAAACCGAGCGCTGCGGCGGCGACCAGCCGCACGGAGCTCACCTGGTCCTCGGTGACGGTCTTCCAGGCCCGGGCCTTGGCGACCGGGTCACCGACGGCGGCGCGGATCCGCGCCGCGTGCTCGGCGCCACGGGTGCTCGGGTCGCAGGCGAGTTCGGCCCCGATCTCCGCCTCACCCGCGGCGTCCAGGACCACCAGGCGGCCAAGCAGGCGCCAGCGCAGATCCGGGTCGACGACCAGGCCGGCGGGCACGCCGCGGCCGTCCAGCCAGTCGCGCAGCAACCGCACCTCCGGCTGTTGCGCGCACGAGATCAGCCCACGTGCCGCGGCCAGCAGCCGGCCCTGGGCCGGGCCCGGCCCAGGGCCAGATCCAGATCCGGGGCCGGGGCCGGCCACGCTGTCGATCACCGAGCGGCAGGCGTCCACCAGGGCCTCCCGCGCGGCCCGGCGGTCCCGTGCCGGCAGGTAGCAGTCGACGACGGTGCCGGCCGCGAAGTGCAGGACGTCCTCCAGGACGGCGACGGAGCGCTCGGTGCGCAACGCCCGTACCGCGAGCGCGAGGTACTCCCCCGCCGGCCAGTCGGCATCCCGGATCAGGTCGGCCGCGGCAGACCACACGACGGCCCGCGCGAGCGGATCCGCCAGGTCGGGGAGCACCTCACCGAGGCGCTCCAGGTCACCGGGACCGAACCTGGTCTTCGCGTAGGTCAGGTCCCCGTCGTTGACGAGCAGCAGCCGCCCGGCCGCGGTGCCGACGAGCTCCGGGACCGCTGTCCGCCCGCCGGGAGCGGCCGGCTCCAGGTCGACCAGGACCCGGCGCCGCCGCGTCACCGCACCGCCGCCCGGCGCGGAGTCGTAGACACCGAGCCCGACCCGGTGCGGCCGCGCGGCGGGCGCCTCGACCGGCGCGGTCCGCACGATCTCGACGGCCTCGTAGGCGCCCCGGTCGTCGAGCCGCACCTGCGGGCGCAGCGTGTCGAGCCGCGGGCGGCGCAGCCACGCCTCGGCCCATCCCGACAGGTCCTTCCCGCTGGCCCGGGCCAGGGCCGCGAGCAGGTCGTCCAGGGTGGCGTTGCCGAAGGCGTGGGCGGTGAAGTAGGCCCGCAGGCCGGCGAGGAAGTCGTCGTCGCCCACCCATTCGACGAGCTGGCGCAGCGCGGAGGCGCCCTTCGCGTAGGAGATGCCGTCGAAGTTCAGCAGGGCCGCCGCGGAGTCCGGGACCTCCAGCGGCGCCACCGGGTGGGTGGACGGGCGCTGGTCGGCCGCGTAGCCCCAGCTCTTGCGGCCCACCGCGAAGCTCGTCCAGGCCTGAGTGAAAGGGGTGGCCGCGGCCGTGACCCGGGTGCCCATGTACTCGGCGAAGGACTCGTTGAGCCACAGATCGTCCCACCAGCGCATGGTCACCAGGTCGCCGAACCACATGTGGGCCATCTCGTGCGCGATCACGACGGCCCGCCGCTCGCGCTCGGCCTCGGTCACCGCCGAGCGGAAGACCAGCTCGTCACGGAAGACGACCAGGCCGGGGTTCTCCATCGCGCCCATGTTGAACTCCGGCACGAACGCCTGGTCGTACTTCCCGAACGGGTACCGGATGCCGAACAGCGCGTGGTAGTGGTCCAGGCAGGCCGCGGTGAGCTCGAAGATCTCCGGTGCCTGGTCCTCCAGGTACGGGGCAAGGGAACGGCGGCAGAGCAGGGCCAGCGGCACATCGTCGTGCTCGCGGCTCCACACCTGGTACGGCCCCGCGACCAGGGAGACCACATACGTGGCGAGCGGGGCGGTCGGTGCGAACTCCCACCGCCCGGGCGACACCCTGGTGCCCGCGCCGTTGGCCCGCACCTCCCAGGCCTCGGGGGCGCGGACCGTCAGGTGCAGCGGCGCCTTGATGTCCGGCTGGTCGAAGCAGGCGAAGACCCGGGCGGCGTCGTCGAGGAACGACTGCGCGTAGAGGTAGACCTCGCCGTCCTCGGTGTCGGTGAACCGGTGCAGCCCCTCACCGGTGTTCGTGCACTCCATGACCGCCCGCACGACGAGGGTGTTCTCCGCCTCGAGCCCGTGCAGCGGCAGCCGGCCACCCTGCCAGCGCGCCCGGTCGACGTCGACGCCCCGCCCGTTCAGCCGGACGTCCTCCAGCGCGACCGCCCGGACGTCGACGAACGTGCCGGCGCCCGGGGTGCGGCAGGTGAACGACACGGTGGTGGTGGAGGCGAACCGTGGGCCGTCCGGCGTTCCGGTCAGGTCCAGGTCAACCCGGTAGGAACGGACCTGGACGAGCGCGGCCCGCGCCACGGCCTCGGCCTGTGTCAGCGGCTGCATCAGCCGACGGTAGTGCCCTGACGGGCTCACCTGGGCGGACGGGCCACGGCCGGGCACCGCCGGGCACCGCCGGGCACCGCCGGGCACCGCCGGGCACCGCCGGGCACCGCCGCCGAGCCTCCCCGTGGTCCCCCGCCCGCCCCCGCGAACCCACGGTGACCGGATGTCACGCGGATGGGCGAACGCCGCCCGATCGCCTCTGCCGGATCGGCGCAGAATGCGGCGTGTGGCAGGCGAAGCGCGAGGAGCGGGGCGGTGACCGGCGGGGCGGTGGCGGGCGAGGCGGTGGCGGGCGAGGAGACGGACGAGGTGGACCAGGTGGACGAGGCCGGTACGGGCAGCAGCACCGCGGGTCGGCACGGGGACATCACCCTCGACGAGCTCACCCGGCCCGGCGGTGACGTCCTCACCGACCGCAAGGGCCGGCTTGTCGTGCGCCACGGCGACATCGTCGTCAAGACCCATCTGGCCGAGGAGGAGCCGGAGCCGCTGCTCGCCCGGCTGCGTCTCGCCGGGGACCGGCGGCTGGCCGCGCTGCTGTTGCCGCCGCTGCGCATCCGCGGCGGGTTGGGCGGCCTGCTCGCGACCGTCGACGGCCGCCTGGTCAGCGCCTGGCCGGCCGCGACGGCCCTGCGTCCGGACGAGGTGGAGCGCCGGATCGAGGCCGCGCCCTGGTCCGCCGCCGCCGAACTGCTCGCCCGGCTGCACGCGACCGATCTCACGGCCCCGGGCGTCTCGCTCGGCGCCGCGGGCGTGCCGCCCGCCGCGGTGTGCGCCCGGCTGCACCGGTCCCTGGACCGCCTGGCAGGTGCGCTCGCCACCGTGCCAGCCGGGGACGGGATCCACCGCCTGGCCGCCGACGTCCGGCGCGCGTACGAGACGCTGCCGCCGTGGCTCGGGCAGTCGCCGACCCGGCCTGGTGGCCGCCCCGCGCTGATCCACGGAGACTGGCACCTCGGCCAGGTCGTGCAGGCCACACCGACGTCGCGGCCGGGTGACAGGCCGGGCGCCGCCGCCACGGACGACGCCACGGACGCGGGCTGGCGGATCATCGACGTCGACGATCTCGGGTGGGGCGACCCCGCGTGGGATCTCGCCCGCCCGGCGGCCTGGTTCGCCGCCGGGCTGTTGCCGCCGGAGGTGTGGGCCGGCTTCCTCGGCGCCTACCTGGCCGCCGGCGGGATCGCCCTGGGCCCCGGCAGCGACCCGTGGGCCGCGCTGGACGGGCCGGCACGGGCAGTGACGGTGCAGTACGCGGCAGGCGCGCTCACCGACCTCGCGCAGTTCGGGACGCGGCTCGACGAGGGCGCCCGCGCTTTCCTGGACTGTGCCGGGCGGCTCGCCGCGGGAGCCTGACCCCGCCCTGATCGCCCGGTACGCTGCCACCGTGAGCTACCAGACGATGGTGTGCCCCAAATGCCACGGCGCGATGCGGACCTACAACCGCAACGGCGTCCAGATCGAGCAGTGTGACAACTGCCGCGGCATCTTCCTCGACTACGGCGAGCTGGAGGCGCTTACCCGCCTCGAGGGCCAGTGGGCCCAGGCTGCCCCGCCGACGCCCCCCCCCCCGCCCCCCGGCGCGCACCACAACCCCCCCGACCGGGGTGAGCGC